>CAZXWB010000273.1:0-2809 GCA_964644395.1 uncultured Hyphomonadaceae bacterium
GCATGAAATCGATCTCCGTCAGCAGGAAAACCTGCGCCATCGCCGTCATTTCGAGGAACGAGCCGATCACACCGCCATGCAGCGCGCCAATCGCGGCATTGCCGAGATTCTGCTCGCGGAAGGGCAGGGTGGCCGTCATCTCGTCGCCCCGAATCTCGCAGGTCATGCCGATGAAGCCGGCAAACGGCATGCGGTCGATGAAGCCGAGGAGCTGGTCGGCGCGGCTCATGGTGGTGTCGCTCATGACCGCCCCTCCGCATAGGCCTTCACGGCCCGGGCCCATTTCTGCGGATCATTGAGCGCGAAACTTGCCGAAGCGGCGGCGATGATCCGCTCATCACCCTGGTGGAAGGCCTTCGCGCGCACGAAGGCGATATGGCGGGTCACACGGTAGCATTCGGCCTCCGCGAAGACCTCCTCGCCCTTGCGGGCCGGACGCATATAGTCGATGCGCAGGTCAAGCGTGGCGGTGGAGCGGAACTCCTGCAGCGCGATGATCACCGCCATGCCGCAGAGATTGTCGAGCAGAGTGGTTAGCACGCCACCATGGATCACGCCGGAGTCGGGGTCGCCGACCAGGTCTTCGCGCCAGGACACCTTGGCCTGAACGCGGTTGCCCTCCATGGCGACGAACTCCGCGCCCACCGCGGAGATGAAGGGCACGGCGGTGAAGAGCACCTTCGCATTCTCGCGAATCTGCTGGCGGATGGCGGCGTTGTCGATGTCGGACGGGTCGGTCATGGGGCCGGGAGATAGCAGGGCGGGATTTCGCTGCAAAGCCTCGCGCAGGGGCAGGGGGCCGGGCTGTGGCGTAGGCAATAAGGCTTTGCGGCGGCAACAGCGTGTGTAAACTGGGTTGCGGTATCAGGCAGGAAGGGGATCGGATCTTGAAACAGAACATGACATTCGCGTTCAGCGGTGTCGCGGCACTGGCGCTCGCGGCGTGTGGCGGCGGCGAGGAGTCCGCTGCAGGACAGGTGGAGCTCGCCAATGGCATGACCGTGGCCGAGCAGATCGACGCCCGTCAGAAGGGCTACAAGTCCATTGGCGGGGCGTTCAAGAAGGTCCGCGAGGAGCTCAAGAAGGACGATCCCGACATGGCGACGCTGCAGACCGCCGCCGCCACGCTCAGCGAACGTGCCGCGGAGATGGATGGCTGGTTTCCCGAGGGCACCGGGCCGGATTCCGGTGTCGAGACCGAGGCGCTCGCCACGATCTGGGAAGACCCCGAGGGCTTCGATGCAGCCATCGCACGGTTCAGGACAGCCACGTCGGACTTCCAGACAGCCGTGGCCGCGGGTGACATGGAGACGGTCAGCGGCGCGCCGAAAATGCTCGGCAGCTCCTGCAAGAACTGCCATGACGACTACCGCCTCGACGACTGAGCCGCGCCATGGATGAGCATGCCGGGCGGGTCCGCGTCTGGGACTGGACGGTCAGGGCGTTCCACTGGTTGGTCGTGGCGCTGCTGGGCGTGCTCTGGTGGACGGGCGAGACCGGCCGGATGGACTGGCATGTGGGTGCGGGCATCGTGATGACCGGGCTGATCGCCTTTCGCATCTATTGGGGCTTTGCCGGGCCCGAGACGGCGCGCTTCTCCCGCTTCGTGAAGGGGCCGCGCACGGTTGCGGGCTATGCCGGGCGCCTGTTCCGCGCGCCCTACCGCCCGGCCTTCGGCCACAACCCGCTTGGCGGGCTCAGCGTGATCGCGCTTCTCCTGGTACTGTTGGTGCAGGTGGGCACGGGACTTGTTTCGGAGGATGTGGACGGTTTGTCCTCGGGACCGCTGTCGCGTTTCGTCGATTATGAGACCGGCCTGGCGGCCACCGACTGGCACGAGGCGAGTTTCAATGTCCTCCTCGCGCTCTCGGCCCTGCACATCGCTGCCATCATTCTCTACCGGCTCGTGCTCAGGACAAATCTCGTTGGCGCCATGGTGACGGGAACGCGGGAGGTGGACGACCCCTCTGATACTGAAGACGTGTGCACGCCGCCGCTACGGGCGCTGGTAGGAATCGCGCTAGCCGCGGCGCTGGTGGTGCTGCTCTTCCGGCTCTGAGGATCGGGGCTTCAGAGCCTTGCCTCGGCCCATTCCTTGAGGTCGCGGCGGGTCATGCGGGTGCGCCTGTTGGAAAGCTCCTGAGCACGGGCACGCATCACCGCTTCCGCGGCCGTGTCGTCCTTGCACTGTGTGGCGCGCAGGAGCGCCAGCGTGATGGTGTCGCGATACTTCTTCGGGTTCAGCGCCGTCAGCGCGCGGGCATACTGCCAGTGAATGGCCGCCTCGTCGGGGGAATGGAAGACCGCCTGCCCATAGTGCCATTCGGCCTTCTCGAGGCTCGCGCCCATGATCGCCGCCCCGAGCCCGCCGCCGCGACGACGCACTTCGATGTGCCAGATCGCCATGAAGGAGTGGGCGTAGGGATTGGCCGGATCGTCTTCGAGCACGCCCTCGACGAGATCGCGGGTCAGATCGCCATAGCCTGACCGCCGGGCCTCTCCGAGGGACATGGAACGCGCCTGCAGCGACAGCGAGATCGCAAGCTGCAGTCGGCCCTCGATATGATCGGGATCGCGCGCAAGGGCGGCGCGGGCATAGGCTTCGGCCTGTTTCAGCACCGCGGTGGGTGGGTCTTCATCGGCACAGATGGCGTCGGCAAGAACCGCGCGGGCCGCGAGCGCCAGGCTGTCGGCGCTCTGACGGGCCTCGGCCGCGCGCATCACCTCGCCATAACGCCCGGCGGCATACAGGTTTTCGAGTGACATGGCGGCACTGGTGGCGGCCTGTCTCGTCTCACCTTCCTTCGCC
>CAZXWB010000274.1:0-2800 GCA_964644395.1 uncultured Hyphomonadaceae bacterium
AGCCCGTGGCGCTGTTGCAAACGCTCGGCGTAGAAGCCCATCTCCATGGTCACCCGCGTGCCCAGGAGGGCGGGGCGCCGGCACCCGCGCGAGATGAGGGCAGCGCCGGTGGCGTCGGCGATGTGGATCAGGGGCAGGGGGACGGCGGTCTCGAGCGCGGGCGCGCAGACATGCATCGTATTGGTGGCGATCAGGAGCGCCTCGGCGCCGGCCCTCTGAAGACCCTCCGCCGACGCGATCAGAAGCTCGGCCGCGCCGTCCCAGTCACCGGCCGCCTGCAGCGCCCGCACACGGGCGAAGTCCAAGGAATGGATCACAAGGTCGGGGCTTGAAAACCCGCCAAGCCGTTCGGCCACGCCATCGACCAGCATGCGGTAATAGGCGGCCGTGGATTCCGGGCTCATGCCGCCGATCAGGCCGAGGCGTCTCATCGCGCCGCACGCGCCGACAGTCGCGCCTGCATGCGCACGGCGAAATCCTTCAGATTGCCGCCCGTGAAGAGAAAGCCGGGAAGGCCTGCGGCCTCGGCGGCCTGCACGTCGCTGATCTTGTCACCGATGAGAAAACTGCCCTCACGCCGGACCGGAAACTCCGCCATCGCCTTGAGCAGCATGCCGGGGCCGGGCTTGCGATCGTCCGATTCGCGGCGATAGACTGGGTTCTCCCCCTCGGCATGGAAGGGACAATGATAAACAGCGTCAACATCGGCACCGGCAAGGCGCAGTTCACCCCGCATCCAGTCGTGCAGGGCCAGCATCTGCTCTTCCGTATAGTAATTGCGCGCAATGCCCGACTGGTTTGTCACGACGAAAACGCTGTAACCGCTCGACCGGAAATGGGAAACACAGTCGGCTGCGCCTTCGACCCATTCGAAATCTTCAGGGCGAAAGACATAACCCCGGTCAACATTGATGACACCATCCCTGTCGAGGAAAAGCGCTGGCTTGGGGGTGGCATCGGTCATGGTGTGGAGATAGGGCCTGTTGGCCGCTTTTGACCAGTGTTTCCATGGTGTTCTGAGAAAAAAGCTGGACCTTTCAAGGATAACAGACTGTTATCGCGCGGGCGGCAGAGGGGCCGCAGCAACCTGGGAGGGTATTTACCATGGAACAGATTCTACCGTTTCTCCTGAGCGGCGCCGGCGGTGCGGTGCTCGGGCCGATCGTGTCCAAGCTGCTGGGCGGCCAGGGCTTCGGCCTCATCGGCAACGCGCTGGCGGGTATTGTCGGTGGCATCGGCGCCTCCAAGGGGCTTGACGCGGCCGGCATTGGCAACCTGCTCGGTTCCGGCGGCATCATGGGCCATCTGAACACCG
Organism: uncultured Hyphomonadaceae bacterium; assembly: GCA_964644395.1. Taxonomy (GTDB): domain Bacteria; phylum Pseudomonadota; class Alphaproteobacteria; order Caulobacterales; family Hyphomonadaceae; genus JBGSUF01. Next base: position 1,316 of record CAZXWB010000274.1, read on the forward strand.
TTCTGGAAGGCGGTGTCGGAGGTGGTGTGCTCGGCGGCATTCTCGGCCTCATCAAGCGCAGCTGATCTCCGTCGGCCGACCGGGCCTGCGCGGCCCCGGATATCAGACCCCGCTGCCGGAACCGGTGGCGGGGTTTTCCGTGTTCGCCGGGGCGCGCAGGCGGCGAAACCCGACGCTGAGCGGGATCAGCGCCAGGCCCGCCACGATGAAGGACAGGATGAAGGCAGCGCCTGCAAACGCCACCGGCGCATTTGCGCCCGTGAAGGCGTAGAAGACATTGGTCATCACCAGCACCGAAAGGATCTGGGTGAGCGACTGCAGGCTCGAAGTGGCGCCCTGCAACTCGCCCTGGGTGTCCTTTGTCACCTCGCGCGACATGATCGACTGGAGGCCGGGGTTCACGAAGCCGCCAAGTGCGCTGATCGGGATGATGGCATAGACCATCCAGGGGTAAACGGCGGCGGCATAGGCGAGGTAGCCCAGCATGGAAAAGCCGATGCCGATGAAGACCGCGCGGGTATCGCCGAAGCGCTTGGACACCGGCCCGATGAGACCGCCCTGCACGATCGCTGCGCCGAGGCCGACCAGGCCGAGGGACAAGCCGATCTGCCCGCTTTCCCAGCCATAGCGGACCTCGCCATGATAGCTCCAGGTCGACGGATAGACCCACTGGGCGAAGATCAGCATGGCGAAGGCGGCAAGCAGCCAGACAATGCGTGGCAGTTTCGAAAACTGCCGGAAGGCCCCGAGCGGATTGGCGCGCTTCCAGTCAAACCGGCGGCGGTTCTCCTTCGGCAGGCTTTCGGGCAGGACGAACAGGCCGTAGAGCACGTTCAGCGTCGCAAGCGCAGCCGCCGCAAAGAAAGGCGCCCGCGGGCTGATCTCGCCCAGCAGCCCGCCCAGCACCGGCCCGATGATGAAGCCCACGCCGAAGGCTGCGCCCACCATGCCGAACGCCTTGCCCCGCTCGGCCGGCTCGGTCACATCCGCGATATAGGCATTTGCGGTGGAAAACGTCGCGGCCGAAATGCCCGACAGGACGCGCCCCAGGATCAGCAGCCACAGCGAGTGGGCGAGCCCCATGATCACGAAATCCACCGCCAGCGTGGCGAGCGACAGGAGCAGGACGGGCCGGCGCCCGTAACGGTCCGAAAGCGAGCCCAGCGTCGGCCCGGCAAGGAAGTTCATTGCGCCGTAAATCGCCGTCAGCAGGCCGCCATAGGGCGTGACTTCCTCCACCGGCAGCTGGGTGATGTCGGCCAGGAGGAAGGGGATCACCGGGATGATCATGCCGAAGCCGATCATGTCGATCAGCACGGTGACGAGCACGAAATAGAACGCGTTCCGCCCAAGCTTCGGAGCAGGCGAGGTGGCCGTGGCCGGCGGCGGAATGGCGGTGTCACTCATCACCTTCCCATGCGCTGAAGCCGCGAAAGCGTCAATCAGGCACGCAGAAGTGTCCGCCCGGCGTGTGCCAGGACGTCA
>CAZXWB010000275.1:0-2773 GCA_964644395.1 uncultured Hyphomonadaceae bacterium
CGGCGCTGGCGGGAGATTTCCATCAGGCCGAACATGGAGATGCGGTTGTTCTGCACCCGCGCGCGATCGGCCTTCAGGCAGTCCTTCATCTTCTTCTCGATCGCGCGGACGTTTTTCGATTCGTCCATGTCGATGAAGTCGATGACGATCAGGCCGGCCAGGTCCCGCAGGCGCATCTGCCGGCAGGCCTCCTCGGCGGCTTCCTGATTGGTGCGGAGCGCGGTCTGCTCGATATTGCGTTCGCGGGTGGACTTGCCGGAGTTCACGTCGATGGCGACGAGGGCCTCGGTCTGGTTGATCACCAGATAGCCGCCGGACTTCAGTTTCACCGTCGGCGAGAAAATGTTGTCGAGCTGGTCATCGACGCCCTGGTCGACGAAGAGCGGCGTCGGCTCCTTGTAATGTTTCACCTTCCGGGCCTGGCTCGGCATCAGGAGCTTCGCCAGTTCCTTGGCCTGGCGATAGGCCTCGTCACCCTGGACCAGCACCTCCTCGATATCCTTCTCGAAGAGGTCGCGCATGGCACGCTGGACAAGGTTGCCCTCCTCATGGATGAGGCAGGGCGCGATGGATGTCATGGTCGCTTCGCGGATCTTGCCCCAGAGCTTCAGCAGATAATCACAGTCGCGCCGGACCTCGGTCTTTGTGCGCTTGGCGCCGGCGGTGCGCACGATGAGCCCCATGCCCCTGGGCACGTCGAGCTCCTGGACGATCTCCTTCAGGCGCTTGCGGTCAGGCGCCGATGTGATCTTGCGCGAGATGCCGCCACCGCGGGGCGTGTTCGGCATGAGCACGCCATAGCGCCCGGCGAGCGACAGATAGGTGGTCAGCGCGGCCCCCTTCGTGCCGCGCTCCTCCTTGACGACCTGGACCAGCATGATCTGCCGGCGGCGGATCACTTCCTGGATCTTGTAGCGACGCGTGATCGACTGGCGCTTGCGGCGCGGCGCCTCGTCGTCGCCATTGCCGTTCTCGGCGTCATCGCTATCGGCGTCGTCCTCATCGTCCTCCTCATCATCGGAGGTCTGGGCTGCTTCTTCGGCGAGCAGGGCTTCCCGGTCTGCCTGGGGCAGCTGGTAGTAGTCGGGATGGATTTCGGAAAAGGCGAGAAAGCCGTGGCGATTGCCGCCATATTCGACGAAGGCCGCCTGCAGCGATGGCTCTACGCGGGTGACCTTGGCGAGATAGATGTTGCCACGAAGCTGGCGTTTTCCGGCGGTCTCGAAGTCGAAATCATCGACCTGGCCCTCGGAAACGAGGGCCACCCGGGTCTCTTCCGGGTGGACCGCGTCGATCAGCATGAGTTTGCTCATGGAGCGGAACCTTGATGTGCGCGCGGCGGAAGCCGGCCGGCCGATCGGGCCCGGGCCAGCGCGTTCCGCCGGTGTGTTTTGATGTGAAAGAAGTTACGGGCACTCCGGTCATCCCTGTTGGGATGTGGCGCAATATCGCTTGGCGGTGACCCATGGCTTCGGCTCTTTAACGTGTCCTGGTCCGTGCTGGCGCAGCGATGATAGGGGGCGCTCGGTCACGGGAAATCGGATGTGTGCGGACGAGCCCGCGACACCCCATCCCTGCACATATTTCTGCAAAAGGAAAGCAAAACATGTCCCACTGCACCGAGCCCGGCGCCCGTACAGCTTGTATTAATCGGCAAACCCTTACACCGTCTGGCGAGCATAGCTCGGGAGCAAGGTGGGCAGAATGCGACCTGAGTATCGAGGGAACCGATTGATCCGCACAGCCACCCATCTCGCAGCCCTTTGCCTGGCGCTACTTGCCGGGTTTTTCGTGCCGGCGGCTACGGCCCAGCCCAACCTGCCCGAGGTCACCTCGGTGCGTTTTGCCGGCGCTGGCGAGGTGACCCGCATCATCGTGGAATCCGACCGTCCGGTGGAGGCGCGCAGTGGTTTCGTTCTGGAGGACGGGGCGCCGTCACTGTCAATCAGCCTGCCAGCGCTGCACTGGAACCTGGACGGCGTGCCTCGGTCCTCCGGCATGGGCGAGGGCTTTGGTGCCGTGCGCGCCTTTCGCTACGGCTATGCCCGGCCCGAGGGGGCCCGGCTCGTTCTCGACCTGTCGGGCCCGGTGAAGATCATCAGGGAACTGTCGCTGCCGCCAGCCGGCGGGGAGCCGAGCTGGCGCTACACGATCGATATCATGCCCGATGACGCCGATTCCTTTGCCCGCAAGGCTGCGCGTGACCGCAAGCGCCTGGCGTCTGTGGGCAGCGCGGTCGAAGCCGCGCCGGCCGACCTGCCGCCGCGCGACGTCGTGCCGGTGCCGACTGCCAAGACCAGGACATCGCCGGAGTTTTCGGCCTTCGGTTCGCTGATGGGTAAGCGTCACATCATCGTGATTGACCCTGGCCATGGTGGCCGCGATCCCGGCGCGGTGACCAAGGGCGGGCTCAGGGAAAAGAATGTCAATCTCAAGACGGCACTGGCCCTGCGCGAGATCCTGATAAAGAATCCTCGTTTCGACGTGCGCCTGACCCGCGAGACCGATGTGTTCATCGAACTTGAGGATCGGGTGGAGCTTGCCCGGGATTGGGGGGCGGAACTGTTCATTTCCATCCATGCCGATGCCGCCAGGACCTCGAAACCGCGTGGTGGCTCGGTCTATACGCTCTCGGAACGCGGCGCCCAGCGCTCCGAAAAGCTTGCCAGGTCGCAGAACTGGGTCCTGCCCATCGGGGCCGATGAGGAAACCTCCGAGGAGGTCGTCGACATCCTGTCGGACTTCCTGACCCGGGAAACGAAATCCAATTCCG
>CAZXWB010000276.1:0-2772 GCA_964644395.1 uncultured Hyphomonadaceae bacterium
ATACCAGCAAAGCTTCTCGCAGAAGGGCACATGGACATAGGCGCTGATCGTCTCGTCGGCGGGCGTGGCCGTGAGCCAGTCATCGGTCTGTGCGGCCGCCAGCGGACCGAACTGCGCCGCTGTGGGGTAGCTCGTATACCGCGGCACATGGGCGGTGGCGAAGGCGGTCCAGTCCTGTCTCATGCTCCTGACGGTTGCACGCGACAAGCGGCCTTGCCATCGGGAGAATTACGAGGTCAGGCCTTCACCAGCGTCTCAAACCCGCCATAGATCATGCGCTTGCCGTCGAAGGGCATCTCGGTGAGGCCGCGCGTCTCGAATTCCGGCACCATGGCTTCCCAGGCCTTGTCGCAGGCTTCCTTGCTCGGCCATTCGACCCAGGAGAAGACGACCGTCTCATCGGGCTTGCACTGCACGGCCAGGGGGAAGCTCGTCGTCTCGCCATCCGGCACGTCGAAGCCCCAGGTCTCACGCACCTCAATCGCGCCATGGCCCTTGAAGATCTCTGCGCAGGCCTCGGCGAAGGCGCGATAGGTGTCCTTGTTGGCCGTCGGTACGGCGGCGACATTGCCTTGAACGAAAGTCATGGGTGGGCTCCCCGGCAGGGTTGTGGATGTCTCAGTCTACACCACCAGCACCCGCCAGGCGAGCATCGGTCAGCTTTGTTCCGGACGGGTCTTGAAACCACGATCGCCGCCAGCATCCACCCTCCTGAAAGAATGAGAGAATTTGTGGCGCAAACTGAGCCGCACACGGACTGCTGAATCCGCCCGCAATCATTTCCCTTCCGGGCCGAAACCGCCTATAAAAACGGGTGATTCTTTGACTGACGGGAAAGGCCTGACACCATGGCCGATGACATGACGAACTCGCCGGAATACGGTGCCGATTCCATCAAGGTTCTCAAGGGCCTGGAGGCCGTGCGCAAGCGTCCGGGCATGTATATCGGCGACACCGATGACGGCTCCGGCCTGCATCACATGATCTACGAGGTCGTCGACAATGCCATCGACGAGGCGCTGGCCGGCCATGCCGACGAGGTCACCGTCACCCTGCACCCCGATGGCAGCGCGGAAATCACCGACAATGGCCGCGGCATCCCGGTGGAAACCCACAAGGGCGAAGGTGTTTCAGCCGCCGAGGTCATCATGACCCAGCTCCATGCCGGCGGCAAGTTCGACCAGAACTCCTACAAGGTTTCCGGCGGCCTGCACGGCGTGGGTGTCTCAGTCGTCAACGCCCTGTCGGACTGGCTGGAACTGACCATCCACCGCGACGGCCGGGAGCACAGGGTCCGCTTCATCGATGGCGGCCATGTGGAAGCCCCGCTGAAGGCGGTCGGCGACAGCCCGGTCAAGGACAATGGCGAGCCCTATACCGGCACCGCCGTGCGCTTCCTCGCCGCGCCGTCGACCTTCACCATGACGGAATACAACCGCAAGACGCTGGAGCACCGCCTGCGCGAGCTGGCCTTCCTGAACTCCGGCGTACGCATCGTCTTCAAGGACCTGCGCGGCCCGGAGCCGTGGGAAACCATTCTCGAATACGAGGGCGGCGTGAAGGCCTTTGTCGCCCATATCGACAAGGACCGCACCGCCATCATCCCCGAACCGGTCTATGCCACCGCCGAGCGCGACGGCATCACCGTGGAAGCCGCGCTGGAATGGACCGACAGCTACCATGAGACGGTGCTGTGCTTCACCAACAACATCCCCCAGCGCGATGGCGGCACGCACCTGGCCGGTTTCCGCGGGGCGCTGACCCGGATCATCAACAAGTATTCCAACGAGTCCGGCATCGGTAAGAAGGAAAAGGTCGACATCACCGGCGACGATGCGCGCGAGGGGCTGTCCTGCGTGCTATCGGTGAAGGTGCCGGACCCGAAATTCTCCTCCCAGACCAAGGACAAGCTCGTTTCCTCCGAGGTGCGCCCGGTGGTGGAGGGGCTGATGTATGAGGCGCTGGGCGAGTGGTTCGAGGAGAACCCGAAGCCCGCCCAGGCCATCATGACCAAGATTGTTGAGGCCGCCGCCGCGCGCGAGGCCGCGCGCAAGGCCCGGGAACTGACGCGCAAGAAATCCTCCCTCGACATCACGTCGCTTCCCGGCAAGCTCGCCGACTGCCAGGAGAAGGACCCGGCCAAGTCCGAAATCTTCATCGTCGAGGGCGACAGCGCCGGTGGCTCGGCCAAGCAGGGCCGCGACCGCTCCAACCAGGCCATCCTCCCCCTGCGCGGCAAGATCCTGAACGTCGAGCGTGCGCGCTTCGACAAGATGCTGTCCTCGGATCAGGTCGGCACGCTGATCACCGCCCTCGGCGCGGGCATCGGGCGGGATGATTTCGACATCGAGAAGCTGCGCTACCAGAAGATCGTCATCATGACCGACGCCGATGTCGACGGCGCGCACATCCGCACGCTGCTGCTGACCTTCTTCTACCGCCAGATGCCGGAAGTGATCGAGAAGGGGTACCTCTATATCGCCCAGCCGCCGCTCTACAAGGTGATGCGCGGCAAGTCCGAACGCTACCTGAAGGACGAGGCGGAGATGGAGGAATACCTCATCAATGAGGGCACCGATGGCGAGGTCTGGATCCTTGCCGACGGCACGCAGATCGCCTCTGAGGATTTGCGCCACGAGGTGCGCGAGGCCGCCATGTTCCGCATCAGCCTGAACCGGCTGGCCCTGCGCGCGCCGGCCCATGTGATCGAGCAGGCGGTGCTCGCCGGCGCCTTCGATGACAAAGCCGGCGATGAGGAGGCCGAGGAGGCCG
>CAZXWB010000277.1:0-2768 GCA_964644395.1 uncultured Hyphomonadaceae bacterium
CCTCAAGCTGAGTGCGAGGCGCTGGTGGCGCTGTACGAATCCACCGATGGGGATAGCTGGACTGACAACACCGGCTGGCTGGAGACAGATACGCCCTGCGATTGGTATGGGGTGACATGCGCAGATAGTAATGTGACGGAGCTTTCCCTGGGCGGCAACCAACTGAGCGGCCCCATCCCGCCCGAGATCGGCGACCTCACCGCGTTGACGGAGCTTTCCCTGTGGAGCAACGACCTGAGCGGCGCGATCCCAGCGGAGATCGGCGACCTCTCCGCATTGACGGAGCTTGATCTACGGAGCAACCAACTGAGCGGCGCGATCCCGGCGGAGATCGGCGACCTCTCCGCATTGACGGAGCTTGATCTACAGAGCAACCAACTGAGCGGCGCGATCCCGGCGGAGATCGGCAACCTCTCCGCGTTGAGGGGGCTTGACCTGTCCAATAACCAACTGAGCGGCGCGATCCCGCCGGAGATCGGCAACCTCGCCGCGTTGGAGTGGCTTTGGCTGGACCGCAACCAACTGAGCGGCGCGATCCCGCCCGAACTCGGCAACCTCACCGCGTTGTGGGGGCTTGGCCTAGGGCGCAACCAACTGAGCGGCGCGATCCCGTCCGAGATCGGCACCCTCACCGCGTTGACGTGGATTGAGCTGCGCGGGAACCAACTGAGCGGCCCCATCCCATCCGAGATCGGTAACCTCACCGCGTTGACGTGGCTTTCCCTAGGCGGCAACCAACTGAACGGCGAGATCCCGCCCGAACTCGGCAACCTCACCGCGTTGTGGGGGCTTGGCCTAGGGCGCAACCAACTGAGCGGCGCGATCCCGTCCGAGATCGGCGACCTCTCCGCGTTGGGGAACCTTTCTCTGAACAACAACCTATTGAGCGGCGAGATCCCGGCGGAGATCGGTAACCTTACCGCGTTGGAGCACCTTTGGCTGTCCGGCAACCAACTGAGCGGCGCAATCCCACCCGAGATCAGCAATCTCACTAGGTTGATACATCTTTGGCTGTACAGGAACCAACTGAGCGGCGAGATCCCAGCGGAAATCGGCAACCTCGCTGCTTTAGAGTGGCTTCTGCTGGGCAACAACCAACTGAGTGGACCCATCCCGGCGGAGATCGGCAACCTCACCGCGCTGGAGAGTCTACGGCTGGGCGGGAACCAACTGAGCGGCCCCATCCCGCCGGAGATCGGCAACCTCACCGCGTTGGAGAGGCTTGACCTGCATGACAATCCCTTCAGCGGTGACGTGCCCACCGCGTTGACGCCGTTGACTCAACTCTCCCACTTCACCTTCTACAACACCAACTGGTGCGTTCCTGCTGAGGGTGACGTTCCCACGTGGCTCGACAGCATCCCCAACCTCTACGGCACAGGGCACATCTGTGGCGAGGACTTGGGCAGCTTGAGCGGCGTGGTCACGCTTACCGATACCACACCCATCGCCGATGTACAAGTCAACCTATACCGCTCACGTGCTTCATGGGGAAATTGGCAACACCTCACCACCACCCACACCGCCGCCGACGGCACGTACCACTTCACCGACCTGGGCCAGGGCCTCGGCATCGACTACCGCGTGCAGTTCGTCGATCCTGCCCATCAATTGGCCCCGCAATATTATGACGCCAAGCCCACCATCCGCACGGCGGACGTCGTTACTATCACGCCGGGCGTGCCGCGCACCGGCATCGACGCGGTGCTCGATGCGCCGCAACCGCCCGCCGCCGCCATCGAGACCGGCAGTGGGAGTGTGACGTTTGATCCGCTCGATGGCACGGCGACCATCAATATGGTCAGGTCCAGAACGGATGACATCACGGTGACGCGCGCTGTCACCTGCGCCAGCGGCGCGCCCAGCGCCGTCACCCTCACGTTAGATCCGCCCGGCAACGTCTATTCGATGACGCTGGTCAGCGGCGACGACTACCAAGCCGCCATCCCCGGCGCCGACATCACGCAAGACGCCGATCTCGTGGTGGCGGCCACCTGTGGCGTCACCACGACCGAGACGACGGTCGGACACGTCAACCTCTACGATCCCAGCGGCGTCATCAGCGATGCGGTTAGCGGGCAGCCCGTAGAAGGCGCGACCGTCACGCTGTACAACGTCCCCGGCTGGGAACCCAAGACCGGCCCCGACGACGACCGCCCCAACACGTGCCAATCCAATGATTCCAAAGACCCCGGCGAACCTTGGAGCCAGCCTGCGCCCACCGATTTAGGCATCGTTTCCAATGCCGATGTCACGCCCACCGATCCCGAACTGCCCTATCAGCACACCACAGCAGACGGTTACTACGGTTGGGATGTGAGCGAAGGCTGCTGGTACGTCACCGTCGAGGCAGAGGGCTACGACTCCCTGACCAGCCCCGTCGTCGGCGTCCCGCCGGAGGTCACCGATCTGAATCTGGCCTTGATGCCTGAAGGTTTCAATGTTCAAGTCGTCAAATCGGCCACGCCCACGCTCACCATCACCAACGGCAGCGCGATCACCTACACCTTGGCCGTCTCCGCCAGTGTGGATGCCACGCTCCATCTCTACGATGAACTAGATCCCAACCTGAGGTGGCTGGGTTTTGTCGGCGATGCGCCGGAGACCCTCACCTACACGACCGCGCTCACGGGCGCCGTCGCGCTCTCGGCGACCACGCCCCTCACCGTCACCTTCGCCGCCGAGGTCGATCTGCCCGCCGCGTCCTTCGTCAATGAGTACGCGCAGGTCAGCAACACCGCCTACTATTACTTCCCCGGCGAGACGCT
>CAZXWB010000278.1:0-2746 GCA_964644395.1 uncultured Hyphomonadaceae bacterium
ACCAGAACAGATGGTCATGTTTCCGGTCGAGCGATGCGCGTCAGGGGCAGAGCCGCTCGCCGTGCCAGCCATTGCCGAGGCGGCGCAGGATCAGGCGGTCGTGCAGGCGGTAGGGGCGGTCCTGCCAGAATTCGACGCTGGTCGGCGCCAGGCGATAGCCTGACCAGTGCGGCGGGCGGGGGACGGTCTCGCCGGCGTGCAGGGTGCGGATGAGTTCGATCTTGGCGTCGAGCGCCTCGCGAGAGGCCAGTGGCCGGGACTGGTCCGATGCCCAGGCGCCGACCTGACTGTCACGCGCGCGGCTGGCGAAATAGGCGTCGGCCTCGGCGGCGCCCACCGGTTCGATATGGCCCCGGATGCGCACCTGCCGGCGCAGGCTCTTCCAGTGGAAATTCAGGCAGGCCACGGGTTGGGCGGCAAGTTCCCGGCCCTTCGCGCTGCCGAGATTGGTATAGAAGGTGAAACCGCGCGCATCGACATCCTTCAGCAGCACCACGCGCGCATTCGGCAGGCCGTCCGGGTCCACGGTCGCCAGCGTCATGGCATTGGCGTCGTTCGGTTCGCTGGCCGTGGCCTCGCGCAGCCAGGACTGGAACAGGCCGAAGGGCTCGGCCACGTCGGGGATGGGCGGCCGGGCAAGGTCGTCGCCCTCATAGGCCTCGGCGCTGGGCGTGGGCGGGATCACCTGAGTCTGCTCGGTCACGTCTTTCTCCTTGCCCACCGGTTTGACAGCCGCTTGCGCGGGATTATGCGTCTAGAAGCAATATGTGACAGCTTCGCCCGTGAAGCCAATGCCGGAACGCCTCACCCATGTCCCACAACACATTTGGTCACCTTTTCCGCGTCACGACCTGGGGCGAGAGCCACGGCCCGGCGCTCGGCTGCGTGGTGGATGGCTGCCCGCCGGGCCTCGCCCTGACGGCGGCCGACATACAGCACTGGCTCGACCGCCGGCGGCCGGGCACCTCGCGCTTCGTGACCCAGCGTCGCGAGCCCGATGCGGTGGAGATCCTGTCGGGTGTGTTCGAGGATGACCGCACCGGCGGGCCGGTGACCACGGGCACGCCGATTTCGCTGATGATCCGGAATGTCGACCAGCGCTCAAAGGATTATTCTGAAATCCGCGACCGGTACCGTCCGGGCCATGCCGATTTCACCTATGACGCGAAATACGGCGTGCGCGACTATCGCGGCGGGGGGCGCTCATCGGCTCGGGAGACCGCGGCGCGCGTGGCGGCCGGGGGCGTGGCGCGCAAAGTGCTGGGCGAGGGTGTGCGCATTCGTGCCGCCGTGGTCCGGATCGGCATGGAAACCATCGACCGGGCCAACTGGGACGACGGGGCCATCGACGACAATCCCTTTTGGTGCCCCGACCCGGAGGCGGCGAGGCGCTGGGAGGGTTATCTCGACACTGTGCGCAAGTCGGGCAATTCCGTGGGCGCTGTCATCGAGGTGACCGCGACGGGCGTCCCGCCGGGCTGGGGTGCGCCGGTCTATGGCAAGCTCGACGCTGAACTCGCCGCCGCCATGATGTCCATCAATGCCGCCAAGGGCGTGGAAATCGGTGCAGGATTCGACGCCGCCGGACTGACCGGCAGCGACGCCGCCGACACGATGCGCACCGGCGCGGACGGGGTGCGCTTCGGGGCCAACCATAATGGTGGCGTGGCTGGCGGCATCTCCACGGGCCAACCAATAACCGTGCGAATTGCGATCAAGCCGACCTCATCAATTCTCACCCCGGTCGATAGCGTGACCCGGTCGGGCGAGGAGACGGAAGTCGTGACCAGAGGGCGACACGACCCCTGCGTCGGCATTCGCGGCGCGCCGGTGGCGGAGGCGATGATGGCCTGCGTGCTGGCGGACGCGAAGCTGCGCCACAGGGCGCAGACCGGCCGCGATGGTCCGCATCCGGACATCCCCGGCGTCGCTGCGACGGGCATGGAAGACTGAAACCAAAGCCGCCGTGGCGCGTTTCCCGGCTGATCCGGTCTGCGACTTTGGTCGTATGCCGATACATCAGGCAAGCCAGGGAGCCAGCCATGTCCGAGCCCGTGAGTGCCACGCGCGAAACCATCGGTGATCGCTCGGACGAACAGCCGATGGAGCAGGAAGCGCTGTTCGAAGCGCCGCCGAGCCCAGAGGTCCTGCGCCGGTCACTGCCGGGCTTCTTTTTTCTCAGCCTGCTCGGCGGCGTGCTTGTCAGCCCGCTGGTCGGCGGACTCCCCATCCTGATCGCCGTGGCGCTGTTCTATTTCTACCGCGGGCTCTGCCAGAGGCCGCGCGTTTGCGGCGCCATGGATGCCGACAGCCTGCGCCTCGGGCGGGAGCAGACGATTGACTGGCGCGACATCCGCGCCGCAACCATTCACGAGTTCCACGACGGTGCCCGGCCTCAGCGCCTCGCGCGGCTCAAGCTCGGCGTTTACAAGACCGGGGAGCTTCGGCGCGCCTGGCAGGCCGACCGACCCATGCCCACGGGCTGGCGCGGCATGCGGATTGTCGATCCGGAAACCCTGCTGGTGGACCTGAACGGCTTCACCGATGGCGGCGCGCGCCTGGTCTCCAACCTCCAGAAATGCCCAGGCCTGCTCGTCAGCCATGACCCGCACGCCCCCCGCCTGCCGGCCCCGCGAAAGAGCACCGAACACCATTGAATTAGCGATCTCTTGTTACGCTCGAGCGCGCCGCGGCCGATCCACGTCGTGACGCGCCCCTGGCGTCAACCATTCCGTCGAATTGCGAA
>CAZXWB010000279.1:0-2744 GCA_964644395.1 uncultured Hyphomonadaceae bacterium
ACGTGCAGCACCTCTTCCTGCAACTCTTCGACGCCGGGCGGCTCACCGACGCGCGCGGCCATGTGGCTGATGGACGCAATGCCATCTTCATCATGACCACCAACCTGGGCGCCAAGGAGGCGATGGGCTTCATCGGGCAGCAAAAACCTTACCGCAAGCGACTCCACGAAGCGATTGTGGCCCACTTCACGCCGGAGTTCCTCAACCGCATCGACCGCCTCGCTTACTTCAACCCCCTCACGCCGGACTTACTGTTGGCGATCTTCGACAAGCTCTTCGCGCCGGTCGCCGCGCGCTTCCGCGCCCGGGGGATCGAGGTCGAAGTGGCCGAGCCATTCAAACGCAACCTGTGCGCCCAATATGCTGATGAGAAACGCGGCGCGCGCCCGCTGACGCGCGGCATCGAGGACGAGATCGTGGCCCCGTTGACGGACAAACTCCTGGTAGGAGAGATCAAGCCGGGGATGCGGGTCGTGATAGGCCCAGAGAACGTCATAGCAGAAGAGCAACCGCCGCCGGATGACGCGCCCCCATTGGCGCCCGACCTACTGATGCCGGCCCAGGTGCCGGTCGAGAAGCCAGCCGCCGATCCTCAGAGCGCGGTGCAGGCTGCGCTGGATGCTTTGACCCAACAATTGGCGCACCAGGACATCATACTGGAGATGGACGACAAGGCTTGGCAGCTCCTATGCGAGGGATTGGGCAAGGAGTTACGGGGCAGTCTATCCCCGGCGGCCGCCTTTGAGCAATGGATACAGGAACCCGCGTTGCAGAAAGTGCGGGCCGGAGAATTCCAGGCGGGGGATCATATCCGGGTATCCGGTGAATTCACCGGCGATTGGGCGATCTGTTTCAAGAAACTGGGAGGTGAAGCGCAATGAATACCCCACACACATTGACCCTTGAAATCCTCAGCGGCCCGCTGGATGGCGCGGTCGTGGAATTAGAAGAAGATACGGCGTGGTGTAAAGCCGGGGCAGGCCCGTTGGCCTTTCCCTGGGATAGCGAGTTGGGCGATCCCCAGGCTCGCTTCACCATTGAGGAGGATGGCTGGCGCCTAGAGGGCCTGGACGCCCCGCACGGCGCCTATTGCATCAACCGTGAGGAGCGGGTGACGGGGAAGACGGTGTCAGTGGCGCAGGGCGACATCCTCAAAGCCAGCGACACATGGCTGTTGGTACAGAAAATCTAACACAACTTACAAGGAGACACAACGATGAAAGTATACGCCCCCGGTACCGAAATTGGATCCTACCGCGTCCTTTCCGACCCGATGATGGGCGGGATGGGCGTGGTCTACGTCTGCCACGACCTGGCGAACGACCGCCCCGTGGCGCTCAAGACCTTCAAGCCCCAATTCTTGCCCGACCGCGCCGCGCGCGACCGCTTCCTGCGCGAAGGCACCGCCTGGGTCGATCTGGGCCGGCATCCGCACATCGTGCGCTGCTATGAAGTAGAATACTTTGACCCCACCGCTTTCCTGGTGCTGGAACTGGTGGTCAAAGACGAAGACCGGGCGGACGCCTCGCTGCGCAGTTGGCTGGGACAGCCCTTGCCGCTGGAGACCGCCCTGGCCTTTGCGCTGCAAATCGCGCGCGGACTGGCGCACGCCACTCGCCAGATTCGCGGCTTTGTCCACCGCGACCTCAAGCCGGAGAACGTCCTGGTGGGCCAGGACACCCTGCCCGACGCGACCCCATCGCAGATGGGCGTCAACCGCCTGCGCGTGACAGATTTTGGATTGGTGGCCATGCTTGAATCAGCGAGTCAGCGAATCAGCGAATCGTCGGGGCCACAGGCAGCAGAGCCAACGAATGGATCAACGGATGATCCGTCACTCGCCATTCGCCATACGCAATTGACGCACGGCATCGTGGGCACGCCGCTCTACATGGCGCCGGAGCAATGGACGGGCGGGCCGCTGGGGGTGTATACCGATGTGTACGCGTTGGGCTGCATCCTGTACGAAATGCTGACGGGGCAGTACGTTGTGAGCGGGCGCAGCATTGCCGATGTGAAGGCTGCGCATTGCCAGAGCCGCCTGCGCCCGCTTCCCAATGACCTGCCGGGCGCGGTGAGTGGCTTTTTGGCCCGCTGCCTGAAGCGCGAGGGGCGCGAACGCTACCCGGATTGGGAGGCGGTTCTGTCCGCGCTGGAGGCGGCCTGCGCGGGGCAAGGCGTATCGTTCTCGGCCCCGCAAGCAGAAGAAACCAGCCGGGCCGAACAGCGCGACATGGCTTCGTCCTACAATGCGATGGGCCATTCCTATCTGGACCTGGGCAATGCGCGCGTGGCGGTGGGCTATTTTGAAAAGGCGCTGGGGATATTGCGCGCCATCGGCGACCGGCGCGGGGAGGGCGCGGCCCTGGGCAACCTGGGGATTGCATATCGTGACTTGGGCGACGCGCGGCGCGCCATCGGGTACTATGAAGAATGTTTGAAATTGCACCGCGCTATCGGCGACCGGCGCGGGGAGGGCGCAGACCTGGGCAACCTGGGGCTGGCCTATGCGGATTTGGGCGACGTGCGGCGCGCCATCGGGTACTACGAAGAGAGTTTGAAAATTGCCCGCGAAATCGGCGACCGGCGCGGGGAGGGCAATGCCCTGGGCAACCTGGGGGAGGCACATCGCCTTCTGGGCGACGCGCGGCGCGCCATCGGGTACTATGAAGAAGCCTTGAAGATAGACCGCGAAATCGGCGACCGGCGCGGGGAGGGGAATGACCTGGGCAACCTGGGGAATG
>CAZXWB010000280.1:0-2743 GCA_964644395.1 uncultured Hyphomonadaceae bacterium
GGCAGTCCGATCATCACGGCCAGGGCGATTTCCATGGGAATCCACACCGGGATCATGCCCGCTCCGCCATTTTTCTCAGCGTCGAGCAGGAGCGATACCGCACGACCAAGCGCCGCCCCGAACCAGCCAAGCGCCAGCGGCAGCGCCACGAAGATCGACACATAGGGTCCGGTATAGAGCATGATCACAAGGGCGCTCAGATGGGTTAGCAGGAGTAGCCCGCCATAGGTGGCGCGGAATTCCGAGTAGCCACCGGGCTTGCCCTCGACGGGCTGGAGCCGGACGACGCCGGCCGCCCAGCTTGGGCTGACAAGCGATCCAATGCCCATCAGGGCACCGAGAAAGAGCCCGAGCAGGCTGATGATTTCGAGTATGGGCATGGACTAGTCTCCTACTCAGCTAACTAGCACGCGCAGGGCAAAAGAAAACGCCACACCGTCGGTAACGGCGTGGCGTGCCTTGTGATCCACGTGGTGGTGTCAGCGCCCGTAATACATGGGCAGGCTGAGCTGCGCGCCGTCCTCGCCGACGGTGATCCTGACGTCCTCGAAGGTTGGTTCAGCGCGCAGGGCGAGGGCATTGGGCATGGTCCAGCCATCGAGGGGCTCGCCCCACTGCCCGCCAGTGTCGAAGGTGCCATTGCCATTGTCGTCATGCCAGACGGTCACGGCATAGGCTCCCGGCTTGAGATCAAAGCTGAAGTCGAGCTCGCCGGCGTCGGGGTCTTCGATCACGGCGCCGGCGACGCCATCATCCTGCATGAACTGCGCTTCGGTCTGGACCGAGATGTAGAAGGTCCCGCCACGGGCCTCCACGCCTTCGATGCTGACATCGAGTGGGGCAGCCGCAGCCGCAAGGGGCAGGGCCAGGGCGCCAAGGGAAACAAGGATGGCTTGAACGGAACGGGTCATTGGACGTCCTCCTCTTCTGTTTGGACAATAACTTTGTAAAACAGAGCGAATGGGGATTCAACAGAGTACTTTGAAATACAAACTCTCTCGGGCGGAGGTTCTGACGGAACACCCTGGATTGCGGAACGTTGTTGGGGGCGAAGGGTGGCGCGTCAGACGTCAGAGGGTCGGTTACCGCACGCCGCCACCCCGACCGGACGATACAATAAGGAAGGACACATCATGGCCATCAACTCACTTCGCGACGTCTATATCGACCAGATGCAGGACATCTATAGCGCCAACCGACAGTCAGCGATCATGACCGGGAAGCTGGCCGATGCAGCCAGCAATGATGAGCTCAAGAAGGCTCTGAAAGACGGCGTGGTCGGCATCAATGACGGCATGACCGAACTGCGCGACCTGATCTCCACCCATGGCGAGGACCCCACAGGGGAATTCTGCAAGGGAATGGAGGGGCTGGTGAAAGAGGCCCAGGCCCACGTGCTCGACGCCGATTTCGGCGACAGCGACGCAAGGGACGCAATGATCATCACCCAGTACCAGCGCATGGTGCATTACGCGCTTGCAGGCTATGGCTGCTGCGTGGCCTTTGCCAATCGCCTCGGTCTCGATGGGGACGGTGCGCGTCTCCAGAAATGCCTCGATGACACCTATGACGGCGACCGGCGCATGACGGACATTGCCACCGGCGGTGTCAACAAAGCCGCCGCCTGAGACTGACCGGTGACTGTTTTCGAAGGGCCCGTTCCGAAGGGAGCGGGCCTTTTGCTTTCCAGGTGACGCGGCGGATCACGGAAAACAACGGGATGAAGACTGGCAAAGCTGCGAGGAATTGCTAGTGCTCGGGACCGGTCCGTCGGACCGGTCAACGCCCCCTGGTCCCCTCAGCTTGGAGTGCAAGCTTGCTTTCGGTTCTGGACATTTTCCGCGTCGGGATTGGACCGTCGAGTTCCCACACGGTGGGTCCCATGCGCATTGCGAAGCGCTTCGTCGACAGCCTTGCCCAGCGCGGACTGCTGGAGCAGACGGCATCGCTGAGGGTGACCCTGCTCGGATCGCTTGCCTTCACTGGGGAGGGCCACGCCACGCCGAGGGCGGTGCTGCTCGGCCTGCTCGGACATGAACCAGAGACCCTCGATATGGAGGCCGCCGCGGCGGAGGAAGCGGCTCTAAGACAGGACAAGCGACTGTCGCTTGCCGGGCAGCTGGCAATCGGTTTCGATCCGGACACTGATATCGTCTTCGACTATGAGACGGTGCCGGACCTGCATCCCAATGGCATGCAGCTCAGCGCTTTCGACAGGGCCGGGGCTGTCCTGCGGGAGCAGACCTATTTCTCCACCGGCGGTGGCTTCATCGCCTCACGCAAGCAATTGGAGACGCCGGCGGAAAACGATCTCGTCCCGTCGGGGCCTGCGGTGCCGCACCCCTTCGCCTCTGCGGCTGAACTGCTCGGCATCTGCCGTGCAGACCAGACGGCGATCCACGAAGTGATCCTCGCCAATGAGGACTCCATGCGCCCGCGGGCAGAAACCCTCGACCGGCTCGACAGGATTGCAGGGGTGATGATGGCGTCCATTGATCGCGGTCTCCAGGCCAGTGGCCTGCTGCCGGGCCGGCTGCGTGTGGCGCGACGGGCCGCTGCGCTCTGGCAGAAGTTGCAGGCCAGCCCGCAATCGAACGAACGCGAGCAGCTCTTCGACTGGCTGAACGTCTACGCCATGGCGGTGAACGAGGAGAACGCCGCCGGCGGACAGGTGGTCACCGCTCCGACCAATGGCGCCGCCGGCATCATTCCCGCGGTGCTGAGGCATTATTGCCGCGACGAA
>CAZXWB010000281.1:0-2731 GCA_964644395.1 uncultured Hyphomonadaceae bacterium
GTGCGCCAGGGGATAGTCATACGCCAAGGGAGTTGTTGTGCGTTGAAAACCGCAGAGTTGAGCGTGTTCAGCGTCTCATTGGTAACGAAGGACATGGTAATAACCTCGGTATCCGTCAACCATGTGGTTAGAGCAGATTCACGGGCCAGCATGAGGTTAAGGCTACCGGTGGGGTCATCGACAGATTGTGCCCAGGCAGCTAACTCCTGTGCTCGTCTGATACGGGCTTGACGTTCAGTTGCTGATTGGGCAGTTCTAGCTTCCCCTAACGCCACCGTGGCTGTCGCAAGCGAATCTTGCGCTGCACTTAGCGCCGCTTGTTCTGTCGCTCGCGCCCGTTCGTTGATTTGGAGATCGCGTCGCTGAATGCCGAAAATCGTGGATAGCACGACTACAATCAAGGCTCCCAAGGCGGAACTCAGTACAACGCGCTGACGTCGGCGACGCAGCACACTGGCGCGAATATACGCGCGCTCCTCCGTGTTCAGGTCATCGGGACGCTGCTCCAGCCAGCGCTCCGCTTCGTCCAGTAGCTTACCTCGTAGCAAAGCGCTACTATCCTGGCTTTGCGTGTGCCACGTCTGCATTTGGGCATCCAGCCGCTGCCGCCACAGGTAGAACTCCCGCTGCTTGGTGAGCCATTCGCGCAGACGCCCCCATTCTGTGAGCAGCGCATCGTGGATGATTTCCACGGTCACCTCGCCCTCGATCTCATCCGTGACCAGAAGCCGCGCGTCGGCCAATCGACGCACGAGGCGGTGCACGGATTCACGTTCTTCGGGCCGGGCCGCCAACTCGTCCAGCTTGCGACGCTGGCGGGTGTCCGCGCCTTCCCCTACGCTGAAGTGGACCAGGCGGGTGAAGATGCGGCGGGCCAGGCGTTGTTCTTCAGCGGAGAGCACGGCATAGGCGTCCTCGGCCCACAGGCCCAGCGCGCCTGCGACCCGGCCCACGTCTTGATACGCAGCGTAGGTGAGCGTGCCGTGATCCTGTCGCCGCCACAACTGCGCCAGCGCGGATTGCAGCAGAGGCAGGGCGTGGTCGGCCTCACGAGCATCCTCCACGATGCTCTCCACTAAGCCAGCTTCGAAGTCTAATCCCACCTGATGGGCAGGCGTTTCCACGGCGGCCCGCAACGCTTCTGGCTGCATCGGCAGCACGTTGACCTGGCTCTCCTCTAAGCGCTCGCCCAGCGGATGGCGTAACACGTGTCCGTAGAAATCGGCACGCAGCGTTAGGATGACGGTAGCTGGGACTGCTCCCGTGATCAAAGCGTGCAAGTCGTTCAAAAAGCGGGTCTGCACCTCCGGCGGGCAGAGGGCGAACAGCTCCTCGAATTGGTCGATGAAGAGCACGAGCCGGTGCTGGCGAGATCTTTCCGGGGATAGAAACCCTGGCAGGTCTATCGTCGCATAAGGATCATCGCCGGGCCGGGTGCTGACAATCTGCCACTCCTCGCTGCGAGGGAGGTCGCCCCGGCGCAGGGCGGGGAGCAGGCCGGCTTGCACGACCGAGGATTTCCCGCTGCCTGATGGCCCGACGACGGCTAAGAAGCGCGGATGGCGGCGCAGGTGGTTTTTGAGGTCTGCGATCAGTTGCTCGCGCCCGCAGAAGAAATCGGCATCGTTCTCGGTAAAGGCGGCCAGGCCACGATAGGGGTTGGTTTTCACCCACACGGGGTTCCACAACCGCCCATTGCGGAGACGCATCAGGAGCACAGGGACGCCGGCATCCGGTGATTGGCCCGCCAATAACAAACTCCGCGCCGCGTTGAGGGCGCGATCCACCTCCCCACAACGGAGCAGGGCTTCGTAGAAAGCGGTGGTCAGTTTGCCTGCCGTAGAAATTGCCACCTTGTCCTGCATCGCCACCACAGCCGGGATACCCGCCCGTACCAACTTCGGGGCCAGGCCCGCGAAGGCATCGGTGGTGCTGCGCTCGGCTGATTGGCACGCGGCCAAGAAGATCAAACGCGGGGGCGTGGCCCGCCGCCGGAGCATGGCCACCAACTGGGCCTCGGTAACGATCTGAGTATTGCCAGCGGCGTCTTGGAGGTAGAGTGCTGCTTGTTGGCGCTTCGCGCTGAACGTGCCGTGGCCCACGAAGTGTAGCACGTGCGGATCGGTGGTCAACGCGCTCTCTAAGCGCTCCAAGGTCGCCGGGGCGTCCAGGTGCTCCAGATCAAAGTGCTGGGGGACGAGATCGCCCAAGGCCGTGGTCAATAAGGATCGCTCCGCCGCCACATCGAGCGGCGCGAGGCCGTAGCGCCCCAGATCGGCGGGGTTCGCGATCACGCTCAGGATGCGGAGGGGGCGCTCGGTGACGAGGCCGCCCCACGGCGCGTCGCTGGGCAGGTAGCGCGAGAAGGGCGTCGCGGCGTTAGCCGCCAGCCACGTTTCGCCATCGTGGAGCAGCTCCCACGGCAGCGCGTGGAGTTCGGGGGCGTCCGCGTCGAGAAAGAGGCGAACGCGGCGGCGTTCGGCTCTTCGGGCCAAGCCCCAGGCTTCGCGCAGTTTGGGATCGGCAAAGAGCGCATCGAAGAGCGCCCGCCCGTCGGCCATCGGATCACCGGCGTCTCGCGAAGGGATAGCGTCAGCGGAGAGTGTGCCGTGGAAGTCCTGCTCGTCGCCCAGGCGGATGCGCACGGGATAGTGCCCATCTCGCTGCGCGGCGATGTAAATCTCAAGGTCAAGTGTCGTGTTCGGTTCGTGGGTCATCTTGGCTGCTCCCC
>CAZXWB010000282.1:0-2729 GCA_964644395.1 uncultured Hyphomonadaceae bacterium
TCGACTTCTTCGCCGACGCGCCCTCGCGCTTTCCGCCCTTCATGAACCCCTACACGACGGGCTACACGCTGTTCTACGAACGCCCGCCCGGAACGCTGGTCCTGACCAATGGACAGGTGCTGGGCGATGTGCGCGCCATCGGCGCGGCGGATGTGCGCTTCAACGCCGCGCGATGCTACTATCTCGACGTGGCGTTTGCTGAGGCCCAGTGCGTCCACTTTGCGTCGCTCGCCCTGCACGAGATCGGCCACGCGCTCGGCATCGGCCATCCCGACGACCGGCCGGAGATGAACCTCGACAATGATTTCGACCCCGGCAACCGGCTGGTGGTAAACTGCAGGGCGCCGGCGGAGGGGCTGAAGGTCTCGCCCCGGGTGAACCCGGCGGCCGTGCTGGTGGGCCGGGATGTCCAGGGGCCGGGGCGCTGGCGCCGGGGGCTGAGCTGGGACGATGCGGCTGCGCGCGACGCGCTTTACCCCCATTGCGGCATCGAGATTCCCGATCGCAGTTTCACCGCCTGGGGCGCCTATGCGCTCAGCCCCGATGGCCAGCGCGAAGGCCGCGTGCGCATGCGGCCCTCCCGCGAAGCCGCTGAAACCGGCGCGGTGGCGGCGTGTGGAATTGACTGCCGCAGCGTGGCGGCGTTCGAGGGCTGCTTTGCCCTCGCCCGTGGCGCCGGTGGCCGGCCCGGCCTCGGCCAGGCCTTTCGCAGTGACTATGCCCGCGTCGATGCGGTGCTCGCCTGTTCGGAACGCGACCGGGCGTGCAAGGTCGAGGTGGATTTCTGCGCCTTCGACTGATGGCCTGCCCCGAATGCGCCGGAAATTTCGCCAGCCGACATTTGCAATCGGAACCGTTTTCCCTTATCTTCACTTGATCGACTTTCGGCCGGACGATCAGGCAGCCACGTCTCGCATACGCAGACGGACTTTCTACCCCTCCTTCTGAAACGAGACGACCCATCTGCGAAGTGTTTTCACAGGTGAACCCAGGCTTCCTGAAAGGAACCGACCCATGACCAACGGAATCGTGAAGTTCTTCAACACCACCAAGGGCTTTGGCTTCATCCAGCCCGACGATGGCGGCAATGACGTGTTCGTCCACGCCACCGCGCTGGAGCGCTCGGGCTTGGCCCCGCTGCAGGAAGGCGACAAGGTCTCCTTCACCACGGCCGTGGACAAGCGTTCGGGCAAGACCGCCGTGGACACCATCCAGGCCGCCTGATCGCTGCGATCAGCTGAGACGCGAAGGGCCGCTCCTCCGGGGGCGGCCTTTCTCTTTCCGCCTCGACCCTCCCCATGGCACAGGCCACGCCCGCATCGCCAAGACACTGTCACATCACCGTGCTAACTCTGATACAGCCATGAAGGAGCACCGCCCATGACACCGTCCCGACGCCATTTCCTGCGCTCCGCCGCCGCACTCGCCATGGCCGCCCCGGCCTATGGCGCGCTGGCATCCTGCGCCGGCACGCACGGAGCCGATGGCGAGAATGGCCTCGTGGCTGACCGGGATGGCTGGCTCGACCTGCCGCCGGGCTTCACCTATCGACGCCTGTCGGCGGCCGGCAGCGAGATGAGCGACGGGCTCATCGTGCCGAAGCGCCATGATGGCATGGGCTGTTTCGCCGGGCCGGATGCTGACCGGGTGATCCTCGTGCGCAACCATGAGATGAAGCCGGGCGCGGGCTTCATGGGTTCCGCCTTTGGCGAGGATGGCGCGCGGCTGGCGGGCTTCGACACGGAGCGGGTCTGGGACACCGATGCCGACGGCGTGCCCGTGCCGGGCGGGACGACGACCCTGCTCTACAACACCAGGACCGGTGCGCTGGAACGTGCCCACCTCTCGCTGGCCGGCACCGCCACCAATTGCTCCGGCGGCGTGACGCCCTGGGGCAGCTGGCTGACCTGCGAGTAGACCGTCGAAGGGCCCGGTCGCAAGGCTTCACGCGCCCACGGCTATGTCTTCGAGGTGCCCGCGACTGCCACCGCGCCGGTCGAGCCGGTCGCCCTGACCGCCATGGGCCGCTTCGAGCACGAGGCCGCCGCCATCGATCCCGATACCGGCATTGTCTACATGACCGAGGATGACGCCGACGGCCTGTTCTACCGCTTCCTGCCCGATGCGCCAGGCGAACTGGCGAAGGGTGGGCGCCTGCAGGCGCTGAAGGTGAAGGACCAGGCCGGCCTCGACACGCGCAACTGGGGCAACGGCCCCGACATTGCCCCTGGACAGGGCTTTGCCGCCGAATGGATCGATCTCGACCATGTCGAGGCGCCCGACGCCGACCTCCGCCTGCGGGGCTTTGCGAAGGGCGCGGCGAAATTCGCCCGCGGCGAGGGCTGTGCCTGGGCCACGGACAAGGCCTATTCCGGCGCGGTCTACTTCGCCTGCACCACGGGCGGCGGCGCGAAGAAGGGCCAGATCTGGGCCTATCAGCCGGCGACCGGCACGCTGACGCTGCACTATGAAAGCCCCGGCGCGGACACGATGGACATGTGCGACAACATCGTCGCATCGCCCTGGGGCCACCTGATCATCTGCGAGGACGGCGACCATGACCAGTTCGTCCACGGCCTGCGCCCGGACGGGACGCTCTACACCATCGCCCGCAATGCCCATCCGGGCCGCTCGGAATTCGCCGGGGCGTGCTTCTCACCCGACGGCGCGACCCTGTTCGTGAACGTCCAGACCCCCGGCGCCACCTACGCCATCACCGGCCCTTGGGC
>CAZXWB010000283.1:0-2673 GCA_964644395.1 uncultured Hyphomonadaceae bacterium
AGGCCCTCTACGACCTGCTCCATTGATTGGGTGTCCCAATGTTGAAGTCAGGACTGATGAGGAATCTCGCGAGGTTCAACGTAGGCTATCCGCGATACTCAATCAGATTGACGAACTCCTCCAACTTTCATCTGTCCCTGCAACATGCCTCTTGCGTCGCGAGCCGCCTGGCCCTCTCCTCCCGCCATGACGCACCGACCATGGACCTTTTTCATGGTGGCGGTGGCGGGGTGGATGAACCGCCAGCAGGCCGAGGCGATCGAGTATCTACGGATGGAGAACCGCATTCTGCGGGAGAAACTCGGCCACAACGCCCTTCGCGCGCTGTGTACCCGGAGGTCATCAAAGAGGGCTCCCGGAGGCTTCATCTGACCGGCAGCTTGCCTTCTTCTGCCTTTACCGGGTCCGGGTCGCCACGTTCCACGCGGTCATCCCGCCGATGAGGCTGAAAACGTGTTCGTACCCGAGAGATTTCAGGAAGCTGCCAGCGATGTTCGATCGGTAGCCTGAGCCACACACGGCCGTGATGTGCCTTTCCTTGGGCTGGTCCGTGCCGTGCTGAATCAGGTCCGAAACGGGTCTTTGCACAGCCCCTTCGATATGACCGGTTTGCCACTCAGCATCAGTCCGAACGTCTAGGACGACGTGGTCGCTGTACGTGGCCAAGACGTGTTTCAGGCTGTTCACCGTCAGTTGCGGCAGGTGGTCGAGCTGTTTGCCTTGCATGGCCCAGCCGGACACCCCATCGGCCAGGTAGCCGATCAGTTTGTCGTACCCGGCACGCCGGAATCGGAATGCCGCTTTCCAGGCGTCCGCTTCGCTGTCGGCGACGACGATGATCTCCGATGCTGCGTCGACGACCATCCCGAGCCAGTTGACGGAATTGGGCCTCATGCCGATGTTGATCGAGCCGGGCAGGAACGCCGCCCCAAAGGCGACCTGGTCGCGGACGTCAACCAGTTTCACGCCGTTGCGGACCGCCTGCTCCACCTGCACCACGGCCAGCCGGGTAAACGCGGCCCCATCCCTGAGCAGCGCCGGTCCTTTGCGGTTCTTCTCGACCATGTCCGCGAAATTGTCCGGCCGGACCTGGAAACCTTCCGTCATGAGCTTGTGGAACTCATCGAACGGCATCTGGTTGAGCAGCGGGTTGTTGCGCCGCTCGAAGCCGAGGGTCGTCATCGGCTTGGAGCTCATGCCCTTGCCGCAGAGCGACCCCTCGCCATGTGCGGGGTAGACCTCGGTCCAGTCGGGGAAGCGGGAGAGCTTGCTGTAGAGGCTGCCATAGAGGTTCTTCACCTGCTGCTCGAGCAGGTCCTCGCCGGCCAGGTCGGGCCGGCCGATGTCACCGACGAACAGCAGATCCCCCGTGAGCAGGGCCTGCACATCGTCGGATCGCGCGTGGTCCGTGACCGCTAGCGTTACCGAGTTCGGTGTGTGCCCGGGCGTCTCGATGATCTCGATCTCCGCCGCACCAAACCGGAACCGCTGACCCTCGCTGACGGGCTCGTGCGGGTACTCCGCTTCGACGGCGGGGTGGACGTGGATGGTCGCCCCGGTCTGTGCGGCGAGTTCCCGGCTACCCGTGATATGGTCAGCGTGCAGATGGGTGTCAAAGACATCGGTGATTCGCAAGCCGTTTTCCTGGGCGACGTCCAGATACCGCTCGATGTGTCGCTCGGGGTCTACCACGCAGGCCACGCCTTCCTTCGGGCAGCCGATGAGGTACGAGTAGCAGCCCAGCCCCTCGACCTTGAACTGTTGGAAGAACATCCTCGCACTCCTGTCTGGGTCAGTACTCCCGGCACGATCGGGCGGACCTGAGGGACCGCCCGCTCCATACGCCGTTCATCCGCAAAAGCACGCCCGATCAGGCGTCCTTGAGTTCCTTATGGCAGAGCCACCAGTCGAGGCTCTCGAACTTCCCGGCCTTTGCGTCCTGGAGACGCTGCTTGGCGGCCTCTACGTCCTTGGCGGGCGGCAGGATGACATGGTCCTTGCCCACCACCTCGCTGTCGGGCCACTGGGCGGGCATGGCCACGTCGTGCTTGTCCGATACCTGCATGGCCTTGACCGCTCGCAGGATCTCATCCATGTTGCGGCCGAGTTCCTGCGGGTAGTAGATGATGATGCGGATGGTGCCCTCGGGATCGACCACGAAGACGGCGCGCACCGTATTGCTGCCCTTGCCCGGATGGATGATGCCCAGAGTCGAAGCGACCTTTCCGTCGTCGGCGATGATCGGGAACTCGATCTCGACGCCGATGTTCTCCTTGATCCACTCCTCCCACTTGATGTGGGAGAACACCTGGTCCACGCTCATCCCGATCAGCTCGCAGCCTAGAGCCTTGAACTTGTCGTAACGCTTCTGGAACGCCACGAACTCGGTGGTGCAGACCGGCGTGAAGTCGGCTGGGTGACTGAACAGGACAAACCACTGCCCCTTGTAGTCGCCAGGCAGTTGCTTTACGCCGCGGGTTGTGACGACCTTCAGCTCGGGGAACTTGTCGCCCAGAAGCGGCATTCTCGTTTCATTGCTCATTGCAATGTTCCTTTCCTGTTGGGTTCTGTTCATAGAGTACCGCCGCGTGCCCGAGAAGTCAATTGCCTGGATGCAGCCGATCGTGTCAACTATTGTGTGTAAGTTTGATTTTGTGCCATCGGAGGAGTTGT
>CAZXWB010000284.1:0-2669 GCA_964644395.1 uncultured Hyphomonadaceae bacterium
GCCGAGACCGCACCGCCGGTGGCCTATGCCACACAGTCCGGCCCCATGCTGGTGGTCGATGGCGAGCTCCATCCCCGATTCAATCCCGAGGGCACGTCCAGGAAGCGGCGCAACGGTGTCGGCATCACCGCCGATGGGGAAACGGTGCACTTCGTGATCTCCGACGTGCCGGTGAATTTCCACAGCTTCGCGCGGCTCTTTCGCGATGAACTCGGCACGCCGAACGCGCTCTTCCTCGATGGCGGCGTGGCCCCCAAACTTTACGCCCCGGCGCTTGAGCGCAATGAGAAGGGCCTGGACATGGGACCGATCGTGGGCGTGGTGGCGCCTGGCGATTGACCCTGCGGGCCGGGCCTGTTGAGATTGGTCCATGACCAAGCCCATGAAACTCTACGGCCTGAAGACTTGCGACATCTGCACGAAGGCCCTCGCCGCGCTCCAGCACGCCGGGCGCAAGGTGGAATTCGTCGACATCCGCGCCGAGGCCGATCTCGCCGAAAAGGTGCCGTACTGGCTCTCCCATGCGGGCCCGAAGGCGCTCGTCAACACGCGCTCCACGACCTGGCGGGAGCTTGATGACACCGCCCGTGCGCTCGCCGAGAGTGATCCGGCACGTATCCTCATCGACCATCCCACCCTCATCAAACGTCCGGTGATCGAGGCCGGCGGAGAGGTGTTTGTCGGCTGGACGAATGCGGTGCAGTCGGAACTGGCGATGAGCTGATCCGGTCCGGTGGCGGAACGATTGCCGCGCTCAATCGTAGATCACGGGTACGCAAACCAGAACAGGAGCCTGCACATGAAACGCTTTATCGCCACCCTTCTTTCCGGCGCCGCCCTCGCCGTGACCCCGGCCGTTGCCCAGGACGCCGATCCCGAGGACACCGATTCCATGGAGGAATTGGCCTCCGAGACGGCTGCCGAAGCGGAAGAAACCGTCAGTGAGGCAGGCGAGGCCATGACGAATGCCGCGGAGGAAACCGGCGAAGCCATGGAGAGCGCTGCGGACGAAACCGGCGAAGCCATGGAGACCGCTGCCGACGAAACCGGCGAAGCCATGGACGCCGCCGGCGAAGATATGGAGCGCGCCAAGTCCGACGCGACCGACGACATGGATGACATGAAGGCTGAAGCTTCGAAATCGAAGGGCAAGGCTGAAAAGGACTGGTCGGACAAGAAGGCAGGCATGGAAAAAGATGCCTCTTCGCGGACCGGCGACATGGCGAAGGATGCGACCGGGACGTCTTCCGGCATGAGCTCGGAAACGAAACCCGCAAGACCCGGCACCAAGACCATCAAGCGCTACAATGCCGACGGTGAACTGGTGAGCACCGAGACCGTTCCCGCCGACGGGACCGGAATGCAGGACAGCCAGTCTGAGGGCATGACGGGCTCAGCCACCACGCTCACGTCCGATGAGCGTGCGCCGCAGATGGACCAGCGCTTCGAGAATGAGCTCCAGTCGGAGATCGACATGATGAACCTGGCCCAGCTCTTCATTGCCATCGACCAGGACAATGACGGCCGTATCCAGAAGGCGGAATGGGCCGACTGGCAAGGCCGCGGCACCAGCGCGACGCAGCAATTCGCCGAAGTGGACGTCGATGGCGATGGCGATGTGGAATACAGCGAATACATCGTCGCCAACATCGCGAGCTAAGGTCCGCATGACATGGCGATGCCACATGAAAGGCCCGCCGCCGTGGCGGGCCTTTTGATTTGGCGGCTACAGGCGCGAAGGTCGACAGGACGTGCCGCTCAGCCCTCTTCGCCGGCCTCATCGGTGCGCTGCCGGATCTCCTCGATCTCCTCCAGGATGCGGTCCTTGCCCGCGCCGAAGAGCTGATCCATTTCCACGCCGGCCGCCGCGAAGGAACCGGTGGTGAAACGGTAGTAAAGTGACAGCGCCGTGAAGGCGAACATAGCCAGGAAAATCAGGCCAAACAGAAACTTGCCCATGGGACACCCCTTTCATTGCAGGCGATCATTGCGTGCTGGAAACCAATGCCATGCTTTCCCCATGCGCGCCAAGTGTTGCAGTGGTGTGACGGTGGCCGGTCTGCAACTTGCCAGAGTGTCCCGGCGTTGCATCTCCTGTCACAGGCCACACCAGGGAGACCCGCCATGATCCGTTCGACCATCCTCGCCGCCGCCAGCCTCTTCGCCCTTTCCGCCCATGCCGGCGAAACCGTCACCTACAGCGTCGATGGGGCTGAGTATGAAGGCTACCTCGCCGAGGCCACGCGGGATGCGAAGGGCCTCGTCATCGTCATCCATGACTGGGACGGGTTGGACGAGTACGAAATGACCCGCGCGGAAATGATCGCGGATCAGGGCTATGACGCTTTTGCCATAGACCTCTATGGCAAGGGCAACCGGCCCCAGGAACGCGAGAAGAAGATGACCGAGGTCCGCAAGCTGTATGGCGACCGCGAACTGATGCGTTCGCGCATCGAGGCGGGAATTGCGCTGGCCCGCGAACAGACCGGCGAAAGCCGCACGGTGGTCATGGGCTATTGCTTCGGCGGTGGCGCGACGCTGGATCTGGCCCGCGCAGGCGACGATGAGAATATTGTCGGCTATGCGAGCTTCCACGGTTCCCTCGACACCCCCGAGGGCCAAAGCTACTCCGGCGAGGAGGCGCCCATCCTGATCCTCCATGGCGGCGC
>CAZXWB010000285.1:0-2669 GCA_964644395.1 uncultured Hyphomonadaceae bacterium
CGC
The DNA here is from genome assembly GCA_964644395.1 of uncultured Hyphomonadaceae bacterium. Taxonomy (GTDB): domain Bacteria; phylum Pseudomonadota; class Alphaproteobacteria; order Caulobacterales; family Hyphomonadaceae; genus JBGSUF01. The sequence continues at coordinate 4 of CAZXWB010000285.1, forward strand.
AGATAGTGACGCGACAGGCCCTCATGGCGGAAGCCGCAGCGCTCGGCGAGCTTGATGGAGCGGGTGTTGCGCGGCTGGACGTTCGCCTCCAGCCGGTGCAGGCCCAGTTCACGAAAGGCGTGGCGGACCAGCGCCAGGAGCCCGGCGGTCATCAGCCCGCGACCGGCCTTCGCCGCGAAGGCATAGTAGCCGAGATAGGCCGACTGGAAGTCGCCACGCACGATTTCGGAGACATTCACCACGCCGACCAGCCCGCCATCCTCCTCGTCGCGGACCAGGAAGGCCTCGTTGCGCCCCGATTTCAGGCGCGACAGATAGGCCGCATACGCCCCCCGCGTGTCTGGCGGGCTGACCCATTCGCCGTGCAGCGCCCGGCTCTCCCAGACCGCCTTCAGGAAGTCCGCCCGGTCGCTGCGCGACGGCGGGCTCAGGCTGACGGCGATGGGAAAGGGAGACGCTGTGTCCATGCCCGCATGATGGAACATTTTGCGCCGCACTGGCAAATGGCACTTTTGGGGCAGCCGTGGAATGTCGGGGGCGATCGCGCCGCATTCTTGCCAGTCGGTGTGAACCGGTCGACACGGGCGCGTGATTGGGCGAACAAGCGCCATGACGCCCATCGCCATCACCGACGCCGACGACCCGCGCATCGAGGCCTATCGCGACATCCGCGAGCGCGACCTTGTCGGCCGGCAGGGGCGCTTCATCGTGGAGGGCAGGGTGACGCTCGGCGTCCTCGTGGAACGGGGCCGCTACCCGGTGGAAAGTGTCCTCATCGGTGAAAGCCGGCGCGAGCCGCTTGCCCCGGTGCTCGGCCGGCTGCCGGCCGACGTGCCGGTCTACATGGCCAGACGTGAGGTGCTCGACCGGATTGCCGGGTTTGCCATGCATCGCGGGGTTCTGGCCGTGGCGCGACGGCCCGAGGCACTTCCGCTGGAGGCTGTCATCGCGCCGCCGGGCAGGCCGCAGGTCCTGGTCGCGCTGGTGGGCCTGTCCAACCATGACAATGTCGGGGCCTGTTTTCGCAATGCCGCCGCGCTTGGCGCGAGCGGTGTCATCACCGATGCCAAGAGCGCCGATCCGTTCTATCGCAAGGCGATCCGGGTGTCGGCGGGCACGGTCTTATGGATGCCCCAGTCGCGGGTGGCGGGCTGGCAGACACTGTTCGACCGTGTGGAAGCGGCAGGGCACACGATCTACGCCCTCACTCCCGACGCTGCCGCGCCAGAGATTCGCAATGTCAGACCGCCGCAACGCTTCACACTTGTGCTGGGTGCGGAAGGGCCGGGCCTGCCGAGCGATGCCATTGCGCGGGCGACGGCACTGCGCATTCCGATGGCCGCCGATGTGGACAGTCTCAATGTCGCCACGGCCGCCGCAGTGGCGCTGTCACACCTTGTACGCCCGGGCGGCTGAGGTCAGACACTCAGAGCCTCAGTCCTTTTTCTTCTTCCCAGACTTCTTCTTGCCCTTCGGCTCGTCCTTATCCTTATTTTTCTTCTTTTTCTTCTTGACCTTCTTCTTCACACCCGCGTCGTCGGTCTCGACGGCCAGGTCCAGCAACGCGTCGTCCGAGACATCGGCGATGAGCGACAGGATGCCGACAAAGCTCGTCCTGCGGTTCTTGGGCAGGAGTTCCATCAGTTCCTTGTCCGCCCGCGCCACGGCTGGTCGGGCGATGGAGAGAGCTTCATTGCCCCTGTCGGTCAGGTGAACGGTGTTCGCGCGCATGTCGCTTTCGGAGCGCTGGCGGCGAATGAGACCGGCCTTCTCCATCCGGCTGACCATGTCGGCCAGAGTGGAACGGTCGATCGCGGTGGCATCGACAAGCTGGCTCTGGCTGGCGCCGTCCTTTTCGCTCAGCGCTTCAAGGAGCGCGAACTGGCGAATGGTCAGCCCGGCTTCCTTCAGCGCGGATGCTGACTTGTTGGCGGCCAGTTGCTGGGCACGATACAACAAATGGGTTGGCGACAAGGCCAGCTCGAAACCCTTGTCGGGTGCATCATTCCCGTCCACTTTCTGCCCCTTGGCCATCGCCGCCCTTCGCGTGGAGTTTCTGTCCGAACACGGACGAAGAACATGAAACTCCGAACACTGATATAACCGACAAGTGCAAAACTATCATGACGTTTGATCTTAAACAGGATTTTGAAAAGCGGATTCCCCCTGGCGATGATCGCAGGCGCGACGTGTGCACGCATTGCGGTTATGTTGCCTACACCAATCCGAAGATCGTGGCGGGCGCCGTCGTGCATCGCGACGGGAAGATCCTGCTCTGCAAGCGGGCCATCGAGCCGCGAAAGGGCTACTGGACGCTTCCGGCGGGCTACATGGAAAACCGCGAGGATGTGGAAACTGCCGCCCGGCGCGAGGCGCAGGAGGAAGCCAACGCCGACATCGAGCTCGAGGGCGTGCTCGGCATCTATTCGGTTCCGCGCATCAGCCAGGTCCAGGTGCTGTTCCGTGCCGAGTTGTTGAACGAACCGAGCGCGGGGCCGGAGAGCGAGGCGGTGGCGCTGTTCGACTGGGACGCCATTCCCTGGAAGGAGCTCGCCTTCCCGACGGTTTACTGGGCACTCCGGCAATATGACGAGACGAGGGACAAGAAGGTGCTGGTGCCGGAGTTCCGCACCGCTCTGGACAGCGAGCGCCCGGAAGGCGTCTAG
>CAZXWB010000286.1:0-2660 GCA_964644395.1 uncultured Hyphomonadaceae bacterium
ATGAGCAGCGCCTTCGCCATGGGCGCCGACCGCCCGGCCTTGACCAGCATCTCGAACACCGAGTCGAGCGCACCGGAGTCCGAGGACCCCGATGGCACGACGGGCTTCACATCGTCGACGGAGGAGGAAAACGCCTCCGAGACCATGCGGATCTCATGGGACTTCATCCAGTTGAGATTGCCCTTGAGCGTGTTGATCTCACCATTATGGGCGAGCATGCGGAAGGGCTGGGCCAGCCACCACTGGGGAAAAGTGTTGGTGGAATAGCGCTGGTGATAGATCACGACCGAGGACACGAAGCGCTCATCGCGCAGGTCGGGATAGAATTTGTCGATGTCCTGGGCCAGGAACATGCCCTTGTAGATCAGGTTTCGCTGGCTCAGCGAGCAGACATAGAAGCCTGGAATGCCGGCCTCCCGCACACGACGCTCGATGCGGCGGCGGCAGACATAGAGCGTGCGCTCAAGCTCGGCGGCGTCGCGCCCGCGCTGGTCGCAGAACATGATCTGCTCGATCTCGGGGCGCGTGTCGGCGGCCTTCTGGCCGATGACCGACACATCCACCGGCACCTGGCGCCAGCCGAACAGATAGAAGCCGAAATGCAGCACCTCCGCCTCGACGATTGTGCGGGCGGCCTCCTGGGCAGCGAGATCGGTGCGCGGCAGGAAGATCTGGCCGACGCAGACCTCGGTGTCCTCATCGGGCTCGTGGCCCGTGCGCGAAGCCTGTTCACGGAAGAAATCCTGTGGCACGTCGATGCGGATGCCCGCGCCGTCGCCAGTCTTGCCGTCAGCGTCCACAGCGCCCCGGTGCCAGACATTTTTCAATGCCCGGATGCCCATTTCCACGATTTCGCGGCGGGGACGGGCGTCAAGCGCAGCGACCAGGCCGACCCCACAGGCATCGTGCTCATCGGCCGGATTGTAGGCATGGGCGTCGATCAGGCGCTTGCGATTTTCGAGGTAGCGTTCTGTTTCAGTGGTCATCTCAGCTCATCCTTGTTCCGTTCGGGATCCCGGCATCTGGCATCGCGAGTCGGATCGCACCGTGTGCGTCCGCGAAGCCAAGAGTCAGTACCTCAGACATGAATTTTCCAATCTGGCGCGGCGGGAAATTGACCACGGCCATCACCTGGCGACCGACAAGACTTTCGGGTTGATAGTGTTCCGTGATTTGCGCCGAGCTGCTGCGTCGCCCGATCACCGGGCCAAAATCGATCTGCATTCGGATCGCAGGTTTCCTGGCCCCCTCAAGATGCGCAGCTTCGATGACCGTTCCAGCGCGTATGTCGACCTTCATGAAGCTATCGAAATCGGTTTCTGGGGACACGGGCGAGTCCGGCGAAAAACTCATATGCAATAGACTCACTCCGCTGCGACGGTCGCCCGGGGTGCCGCGGCGAGTTCGGCCTTGAGATGAGCATGGATCGCATCGGCGGCGTCACGGCCATCCTTGATCGCCCAGACAACCAGCGAGGCCCCGCGGACGATATCACCGGCAGCGAAGACGCCCGGCAGTTCGGTCATCATGGTCTTGAAGTCCACCGAGACTGCGCCCCAGCGGTTCACCTTGAGCGCAGGTTCATCAAACATTTGCGGCAGGTCTTCGGGATCAAAGCCGAGCGCCTTGATGACCATGTCGGCCTTGACTTCGAAGCTCTCGCCGGTGGCGACGGGCGACTGCCGACCAGAAGCATCAGGCGGGCCGAGCTTGTTGCGCGCCGCGCGCACGGCCTTCAGCTTGCCGGCCTTGGTGTGAAGAATGGCCTCAGGCGCCGCCAGCCACTCGAACACCACGCCCTCTTCCTCGGCATTGGCCACCTCGCGCTGGGAGCCCGGCATGTTCTCCCGATCTCGGCGATAGAGGCAGGTCACGGACTTCGCGTCCTGTCGGATCGCGGTCCGCACGCAGTCCATGGCCGTGTCGCCGCCGCCGATCACGACCACGCGCTTGCCCTTCGCGTTGAGGGTTCCGTCCTCGAATTCCGGCACCTTGTCACCGAAGCCGTTGCGGTTGGAGGACATCAGGAAGTCCAGCGCCCGGTGGACGCCGTCGCCATCCGCGCCAACGCACTTCAGCTCGCGCGCCTTGTAGACACCTGTGCCGATGAGCACCGCGTCATGCTCGGCGCGCAGCTCGGAAAACGGCTTGTCGCCGCCAATGTCGACACCGGTCTCGAAACGCACGCCACCGTCACGCAGCCAGTCGATGCGGCGCATGACGACGGTCTTTTCCAGCTTGAAGCCCGGAATGCCATAGGTCAGCAGCCCGCCTTCGCGGTCATGGCGGTCATATACCGTGACCTGGTAGCCCTTGCGCCGCAGCCGTTCCGCCGCTGCCAGCCCCGCCGGGCCGGCGCCGATGATGCCGACCGACTGCTCGCGCTCACGCGGCGGGCGGATCGGCTCGACCCAGCCTTCGGCCCAGGCGGTGTCGGTGATGTGCTTCTCCACCGCGCCGATGGTGACGGTGCCGTGGCCGGACTGCTCAATCGTGCAGATGCCTTCGCACAGGCGGTCCTGGGGGCAGATGCGCCCGCAGATCTCCGGCATCGAATTCGTTGCCGAGGATACACGATAGGCATCTTCCAGCCGATCTTCAGCGGCCAGCATCAGCCAGTCGGGGATGTTGTTCTGAAGCGGGCAGCCCTGCTGGCAGAA
>CAZXWB010000287.1:0-2650 GCA_964644395.1 uncultured Hyphomonadaceae bacterium
GCCGCCTCCGCCGCCACCGACCATCCAGCCGCCGACCCCGCCGGTCACCCCGGCTCCGGTGGCCTGCTCGACCTTTGGTCGTCAGGAAGTGGTGTACTTCGAGTGGGACCGCGCTGCGATCACCTCCACGGCCGCTGCCGTGCTTGACCGCGCCGTTGGCGGCCTGCGCTCGGATTGCTCGGTCGGTGCGGTGTCCATCGTCGGACACACCGATACGTCGGGTGCATCGGCTTATAACGAGCGTCTCTCGGTCCGCCGGGCCCAGGCCGTTCGTGACGCGCTCATCGCGCGCGGCGTGGCCGCGTCGGCGATCACCATCGAGGGCCGCGGCGAGGATGATCTCGCTGTCGAAACCCGCGATGGCGTGCGTGAGCCGCAGAACCGCCGCGCTCAGCTGACGATCATCGTCCGCTAGGCTTGACGGACAGTCGATTTTAGGAATGGCCCGGCGGTTTGCCGGGCCATTTTTCTTTCCGGCCAGATTGTTGGAACGGCCTGTCCTCACGGGTCGCGCGAGGCTGAAATCTGATGGTGGCAATTCCGGGAGTTTGGTTGATTTCCATGCCGGCGGCGCCCAAGAAGGGGGCAAGGCTTTCCAACAAACTCTGATCAGGAGTCAGATCCATGCCCAAGGCCGACAAGGCGTATCGCAAGCGTTCCATCGGCGACCGTGCGCTGCATCCTGAATCCCTGATGATGAGCTACGGCTTCGACCCCTTCCTGTCGGAAGGCTCGATCAAGCCACCGATCTTCGCCACGTCCACCTTCGCCTTCCGGTCTGCCGCCGAGGGCGAGGCGCTTTTCCGGAAACTCGCCGGGCGCCAGCAGCCCGACGAGCCCGACGTGGACGCCCTGATCTATGCCCGGTTCAACAATCCGAACATGGAGGTCCTCGAAGACCGGCTCACCCTGTTCGACGGGGGCGAGGAGGCGCTGGCCTTCTCTTCCGGCATGAGTGCGATCACGACGGCGCTCATGGCCTGTGTGCCGCCCGGCGGCGTCGTCCTGCACTCCAGCCCGGTTTATGGCGCCTCGGAGGTCTTCATCCGCACGCTGATGCCTGACATGTTCGGCGTAACCTCGGTGGAGTTCGACGCCTGGGCGGGCGAGGACACCATCCGGGCGGCGGCCGACGCGGCCCGGGCCCATGGCGAGATCGCCGTCATCTATACCGAATCACCGGCCAATCCGACCAATGCGCTGGTCGACCTCGCCGCGGTGTCGCGCGTGGCCGACTGGCTTGAAGCCGAGACCGGCAAGCGGCCCGTCATCATGTGTGACAACACGATGATGGGCCCGGTGGGTCACAGGCCCATAGCGCACGGCGCCGATCTCGTGCTCTACTCCCTCACCAAGTATATTGGCGGGCATTCCGATCTCATCGCCGGGGCCGTCATCGGTCGGTCCGACCTGATCGCCAGCATTCGCAAGCTGCGCAACTTCTTCGGCGGCACACTGGATGCCCACACCTGCTGGCTGCTGACGCGCTCGCTCGAAACCGTGAGCCTGCGCATGGAAAAGGCCTTCCGGAACGCCGCGACCGTGGCGGCTTTCCTGGCCGAGCATCCCAAGGTGAGCGACGTCATGTACCTCGGCTTCCTTGCGGACAGCGATCCGCAGAAGGCGGTCTATGAACGCCAGTGCGAGGCGGCGGGTTCAACCTTCAGTTTTGACGTGGCCGGCGGCAAGGATTCCGCCTTCCGGCTGCTCGACAATCTGAAGCTCATAAAGCTTGCCGTCAGCCTGGGCGGAACCGAAAGCCTGGCCTGTCATCCGGGTTCCACCACCCATTCCGGCGTGCCCGAGGAGATCCGCGCCCGGATCGGCTTCACCGACGGTCTGATTCGCCTGTCCATCGGAATCGAGAACGCCGATGACCTCGTCGCCGACCTGCAGCAGGCGCTGGACGCGGTCTGATGACCGGCAAGGGCGATGGCGCCGCGGGGGACGGGGCGGACACGTTTCCGGCGCTTGATGAGGAGAGCTTTCGCCCGAGCGACCGCGAGGCGCTCATGGCGCCCGAGATCAGCACCCACGCGCCACGTATCCTCCTCCTGCACGGATCGCTGAGGGCGCGCAGCTTTTCGCGCCTGGCCAATGAGGAGGCCGCACGGATCCTGCGCCGGCTGGGCTGCGACACCCGCAGCTTTGACCCCTCCGGCCTGCCGCTGCCCGACAGCGAGGATGCCAGCCATCCCAAGGTGGCGGAACTGCGCGAGCTCGCCATGTGGTCGGAGGGCATGGTCTGGTGTTCGCCGGAGCGCCACGGCGCCATGACCGGCATCATGAAGGCCCAGATCGACTGGATCCCGCTGTCGCTCGGCGGTGTGCGCCCGACCCAGGGCAAGACGCTGGCGGTCATGCAGGTCTGTGGCGGGTCGCAGAGCTTCAACACAGTGAACCAGCTGCGGATTCTCGGTCGCTGGATGCGCCTCATCACCATTCCGAACCAGTCCTCGGTGGCGAAGGCCTGGGCGGAATTCGACGAGGACGGCCGCATGAAGCCCTCGTCCTTCTATGACCGGATCGTCGACGTGATGGAGGAGCTTGTGAAGTTCACCCTGCTCACCCGGGACCGGGCCGATCATCTCGTCGATCGCTATTCCGAGCGCAAGGAAAGCCCGGCGGCGCTTTCGAAACGCGTGAACCA
>CAZXWB010000288.1:0-2643 GCA_964644395.1 uncultured Hyphomonadaceae bacterium
CCGTCCATGTCCCAGATGGCGAGTTTCAGGCTCATGCGAAGGGCTCCAGCGGATCACGGCCGGCTTCGGCTTCGAGAAAGCCCAGTGTGGCGAAAGTCTGCTTCATGTGATTCGGCAACGGCGCGGTGAGCACGAGCGGCCGGCCATGGCGGCGCGGCAGGATAAGCGCGCGGGCGTGCAGGTGCAGGCCCGGCGCCAGGCCCTGGGGCACTTCGCGCCGTGTCAGGTATTTCTCGTCGCCGAGAATGGATGTGCCGATCTCTTCCATGTGAAAGCGCAACTGATGCGTCCGGCCGGTCTCAGGTTTCAGCGCGACCCAGGCGGCGCGCTGTCCGGCGGTGGAGACAACCGCATAGTCGGTGATGGCATGCACCGCGCCCTTCTCGCCATGGCCGGAACGGCGCATGCGCTCCTTGTCGGCGCCCTTGCCCTCGACATGCCGGATCATCCAGCTACGGATCTGTCCAGCCTGCGGCACGGGCACACCCACGGTCACGGCCCAGTAGACCTTGTCGAGTGCGCGGTCGCGAAAGAGCTTCGACAGCCGCGCCGACACCGCCGGGGTCTTCGCCACGATCAGGACGCCGGAGGTTTCCTTGTCGAGCCGGTGGACGAGCTTCGGACGGTGCTCGCCGTCCTGCAACAGGCCCAGCATGCCATCGACATGGCGGCGCATGGCCGTGCCGCCCTGGACGGCAAGACCCGCCGGCTTGTTCAGGGCGATGATCTCGTCGTCTTCGTAAAGCACGATGGACCGGATGAAGGCGCGGTCGGATTCGGACTCGTTGGTCTGGCGCTTCGGGCGCGCACCGGCGTCGGTGGCGTTCTTCGGCAGGGGCGGGATCCGCACCGATGCGCCGGTGGCCAGTCTGGTGTTCGGCTTGACGCGGGCACCATCGACGCGGACCTGTCCCGTCCGGCAGAGCTTTTCCACATGGCCCTGGGTGAGGCCCGCATAGTGGCGCTTCAGCCAGCGGTCGAGGCGGGTGTCATCCTCATCAGGCCCGATTGTGACGTGGTGGATCGGCGTGTTCATGCCATCCCCCGGCGCATCAGGAAGAGGCCGGCGGCCACCGCCAGCAGGCACAGGATCACCGATGCGGCGAGATAGGCGCCGGCCTTCTCCCACTGTCCCGACTGCAGCAGGGTCACGGTCTCGAGGGAAAAGCTGGAAAAGGTGGTGAACCCGCCGAGCACGCCCACCGCCAGGAAGAGCCGCAGCCCCTCACCGCCCTGCCCGCGCAGCATCGCGCCGACCACCAGGCCGATGGCAAGACTGCCAAGCACATTGGCAAAGAGTGTCGCCCACGGCCAGCCGCCGAGACCCGTACGCGTCACCAGCAGGCCGAGGCCATAGCGGCCCGCTGCGCCTATGGCACCGCCGGCGGCAACAAGGAGAAAACTGTTCATGGCGCGCCTCTTACGATGATGCGGGCGCCGGTGCCAGTGCCGCACTGTGCAGCCCGGCGGCCGCGGCGCGGGCTCGGAAGTCTTCCGGCAGGGGCGCGTCCAGTTCCAGCGTGCCGCCGCCCGGATGGGCAATGACGAGCCGGGACGCGTGCAGCATGCATCGCGGCGCCGACAGCTTTCCTGCGCCATAGATGCGGTCACCAAGGATCGGACAGCCGAGATGGGCGAGATGTACGCGGATCTGGTGCATGCGACCGGTGTCGGGGCTGAGCTGCATCAGCGCGGCGTCGCCCTGGCGCGCAAGCAGCTGCCAGGCGGTGCGCGCGGGCCTGGCACCATCTGCGTCGGAATCGACGATCTTCGCGATCTCCCCGCCCCGGTCGCCTGGCCGGCGGGCGATGGCCGCAACGATGACGCCTTCATCTCCTTCGGGCAGGTCGCCGCGCACCAGCGCGAGGTAAGACTTGTGGGCACGGCGCTTTGCGAAGCTCTCCGACAAATGCGCCGCCGCCGGCTGGGTGCGCGCCACCAGCAGCACGCCGGACGTCTCCGCATCGATACGGTGGACCAGGCGCGGACGCTTGCCATTGGATTTCGCAAAGGCCCAGAGGAGATGGTCGAGGCTCTCGCCGCGATTACCGCGGGTCTGCACGGGCACGCCCGCGGGCTTGTTGAAGCCCAGCACCGCGGCGTCCGCAAGGATCAGCCAGGCGCGAATCCGCTGCTTCTGGTCATCGCTGAGCGTCGGAATGGGCGTGTTACGGGTCATCCGACCGGTCCCCGCGGCTGGTCCTGCGCGCCGTGGAAGATGGAGAGGATGCGCACGGCATTTTCATCCTCGTCCACGGCATAGACAATGATGTATCCGTAGCGCTCATCCACTCTTTCGCGCGTGCCCTCTATGGCACCTGCCCTGAAGCGGTAGGGGAAGTCACGCAATCCGAAGATCCGGTTCCGCAGATGGGCAAGAACCCGCTTGGCAGCGGCAGGATTTCGCGCCCTCAGATAATCGTCAATCTCGGCCAGGTCCGCGACTGCGGAGGGAAGAATCTCAATTCTCACCCAGCCGTTCCCGGAAAAAAGCCTCCAGATCCTCTTGCGAAACCCATTGCTTGTTTGGCTCCGCCATGCGCCGCTTCACCTCTTCGACCTGTTCCGGCGTCAGCTGCAAGTCTGCGCCCTCGCGCCGGGCGAGGAAGGTCTCGATCCATTCCGCTGCATCGGCCTGGTCGG
>CAZXWB010000289.1:0-2638 GCA_964644395.1 uncultured Hyphomonadaceae bacterium
CCTCCACCTCCATATCGATCACCTGCTTGTCGAGTGCCTCCAGCAGGGTGAGATATTCCCTCAAGCTGACGGGCACCTTCGCGGCGCGGAGTTCGGAAAAGAAGGTCTGGAACATGGGTGGGCTCCCTGATCAACACTCACATTAGCGCTGTGCGGTCCACTGTCCAACCAGCCTTGAAGGAACCCGCAGGCAATCCGGTTGGCGATGGTCTGCGTAAACGCTGGCAGGGACGATAACGAATGAGGAGACAGCCATGCCGAGCCCCGCCCAGCCAGATGAACCGCTCTCGCGCGAGGAGGTGATCCAGGCCACGGCGATCCTGATCAGCGCGAGGCCCGGAGAGGCGCGCGCCTTCGCCCGCGAGCGCGGCTGGCTCACTGCCAGTGGCGAGCCCACCGAGGACGGCGCCGACATGGTGCGCGCCCTGCGCGACCAGACCGGCACGCGGAGCGTCTTCCGGCCCTTCTGAGGCCGCGACCGCGCGACGTGCAGGGCCTGGCTTCACCTCGCCGCGATCAGCACCTAGTGTGGCGGCCATGGAGGGTCGGCCATGCTGCGTCTCGTTGTTCTGTCACTGATTGTCATCACCCTGGCGCTCGGCGCCTCAGCCCAGGCCAAGCGCGCCTTCATTGTCGGCGTGTCGGACTATACCGACGCCTCCAATCAGAGCGGGATCCGCGACCTGTCCAAGCCGGTGGAGGATGCGCGCGCCTATGCGGAACGCTTCACCGCGCTCGGTTGGGAGGTCACGCTGCTCACCGATCCGGCCTTCAGCGATTTCGCCATCGGCTTCGGCGATTTCGTGGATTCGCTCACCCCGCGCGACGAGGTCGTCTTCGTCTTTTCCGGACATGGTTGGTCGGCGGGCGCGGAAAATTATCTCACCTTCACCGACACGCCCTTTGATCCGGGCAAGCAGGTCACGCGCAGCCTGTCGGCCGGCCTGACGCGGGACGTGCTGGTGCCGCTGCAGCGCCTGGACCGCGAGGAGGCCGACCGCCCGAAGATCATCGTCGCGATCGTCGATGCCTGCCGCGAGCGGCCCTTCCCGGAGGGCGCCACCATGTCGCTGCCGGCCAGTTCCATGGGGCTTGTGCCCATCGAGCCGGCGGAGGGCATGATCATCATCCAGTCGGCGCGCTTCGGGCAGTTTGCCTGGGAAAGCCTGGGCGAGACCGACACCTCGCCCCATTCCGCCTTCAACCGCTTCATGCTCGCGGCGCTGGAGGACCCCGCCCGCCCGCTGCACAGCCTGGCCTTCGACGTGCGCGATGCCGTGAAGGCGGAGGCCGAGAAGTTCAACAAGCGTCAGGCTCCGGCGGTCTATGCCGAGATCAGCCGGGACTACTGCCTGCAGGCGCCCTGCCGGAGCGCGAGCCTCGCCCAGAGCCCGGCGGCGATGGCCTGGGCGCAGGCGCAGGCGGCCGACACGATCGAGGCGTATCGCGGCTATATCGCGCTTTTCGGCGATGATGCGCCGAACGCCGGCCAGGCCCGGGAAGAGATCGTGAAGCGCACCCCCAGCGTGCGCGACATCCTCAATGGTGGTTCCGCGTGGCAACCCAAGGCGGCGCTGACCGATGCCGGCGGCGCGTGCGGCAACATGCTGGCGACGCTCTATTTCGAGTATGACAGTCTGGATCTCACCGTGGACAGTGTCTCGCTGGTCGAAGAGGTGCTGGCCCGCACCACCAATTGCGACATCGCTTCGGTCACGCTGGTCGGCCATGACGACACGGGCACGCGTGACTATGCCATGCAGATCGCCGGCCGCCGGGCCGACCGCCTGAAGGACGAACTGACGCGCTACGGCATCGACCCGGCGCTGATTTCGGCGGAGAGCCGGGGACGGGAACTGCCGGTCTTTGCGGGCCAGCGCTCGCCCTATAATCGCCGCGTGGAAATGCAGGTGGACTTCATATCCCCCGTCGGGCCGGACATGACGCCGGAGGATTTCGACGCGGTCCACGCCACGCTCTGGATGGCATATGCCGGTTCGCGCGTCGACGTGATCCGCGAGGATGACAGTTTCATTCGCCTCGATATGCCTGAGGACCTGCTCTTGGATGGCGAGGATCGCGTGGCCGATCGGCTGTTCGACATGCGGCTGCGGCCCGTCTCGGACCTGATGAATGCCCAGGGCGTGATGCTGGAAATCATCATGCTTGCCGCGCCGGGCCCCGCCGATGAAGGGCTCGCCTCCGCGCGGCGCCGCGGGGAGCTGATCCTCGACCGGCTGGGCGGCCAGATCGACGATGGCACCGACCGGGTGCGGCTCTATTCACGCCCCGGCGAACGCGGCATCGCGCTGCGCATTCTGCCGTTCCCGCCGGAGAAAAACTGACGCATGGACATTACGCGCGCCCGCGCGCAGATTGCAGGGCATGGGAGACGCACTCGTTAAACGCGAATGGTTCTGGCCCGTGGTCGCGGCTTTGGTGTCGGCGGCCATGCTGGCGGCGGCCCACGCCTTCGAGCGTTTCGGCGGCCTGCCGCCCTGTCCCCTCTGCCTGAAGCAGCGCGATGTCTACTGGGCCGCCATGGGCGTGGCCGGCACCGGCCTGGCGCTGTGGTCCTGGCGCCCGCAGGGCCGGTTCATCTTTGCGCTGCACGTGCTGATCGGCATGGTGTTCCTCA
>CAZXWB010000290.1:0-2622 GCA_964644395.1 uncultured Hyphomonadaceae bacterium
CGCGGCAATCTCGGCCCCGTCACGCTGGCGGAGGCCTACACCACCTCGCTCAACACCATAGCCGCCTCACTCGGCCAGGAGGTCGGCACCGCCAGGGTCGCGGAAATGGCCCGACGCCTCGGCATCACCTCGCCGCTCGACCCGGTGGCCTCCATCGCGCTCGGCACCGAGGAGGTGAAGCTCCTTGAGCTGGTGCGCGCCTATTCGCCCTTCGCGCTGGAGGGCCGGCGCGCGGAGCCCTGGCTCATCGCGCGCATCGAGGACACGCGCGGCGAGGTGCTCTATGAGCGCCAGCCCGCCGAGGGGACGCTTGTGCTGCGCGAGGATCTGGTGCGCGAGATGAACGCCATGATGCTGGGGGTCGTGCTGGAGGGCACCGGACAGGCCGCAGCGGTGCGCGGCTGGGATGTCGCCGGCAAGACCGGCACGAGCCAGGACTGGCGCGATGCCTGGTTCATCGGCTTCACGCCGGAACTCATCGGCGGTGTCTGGGTCGGCAATGACGACAATTCGCCCATGAAGCAGGTCACCGGCGGCGGCCTGCCGGCGGAGATCTGGTCGGACGTGGCAACCATCCTGCTCGCCGGCAAGACGCCGAAGGCCCTGCCGGGGGCCGAACTTTCGGTGACGCTGGCACCGGAGGACGAGGCACGCATCGTCTTCTACCGCGACCTCTCCACCGCCTTTCGGCTGGTGGAGGACAGGGGTTAGGGGGCATATGTTCAATCCGAGGGGCTGGAGGTCGCCGGAAGTTGTCGGCCGGTAAAAGGCGCTGACGTCAAGTTTTTGGTTGCTTCGCGCCGCTCGGACTGATGGCTGACGCTCTTCGATGGCGATCCGCCCTGACGGTTCGATCGCGCAGACGGAGATTTGCATTGCTGCAAATCCAGAGACAGCGGCAAAGATTGCACGCGCCACGAAAATTCATTCGATGTAAGCGAATGAACCTATGCTGAACTATAACCATCTTCGCTATTTCTGGATCGTCGGCAGGGAGGGCCACCTCACACGGGCTGCCGAGAAGCTGAACCTGTCCCAGTCGGCCCTGTCGGCCCAGATCAAGACGCTGGAAGCGCGCCTTGGCGTGGAGCTGTTCGAGCGGCGCGGTCGGCGACTTGTCCTGACGCCTGCCGGACAGCTCGCCATGGACCATTGCGACACGATCTTCTCCACGGGCGAGGCGCTGCTGCGCCAGATCCGGGATGACGAGCTGGGACGCACCACTCTCCGGGTTGGTGCCCTGTCCACCCTGTCGCGCAACTTTCAGATCGGTTTGCTGCGCCCGGTCTTCGCCCAGCCTGATATCCGCGTGGTGATCCGCTCCGGCACCATCGCGGAACTGCTCTCGGCCCTGAAGGCACACCGGCTCGACCTCGTGCTGGTGAACCAGATTCCCTACCGCGACAGCGCGACGGTCTGGACGTCCCGCGTGCTGGACGAGCAGCCGGTCAGCCTCATCGGAACGCCCCATCGCCTGAAGGGACGGCGCGACCTCGCAGAGCTCCTCAGCGAGGAGCCCGTCATCCTGCCCACTGCCGACAGCGGCTATCGCAACGGGGTCGACCTCATCGCCGAGAGCCTGCCACGCCCGATGCAGATCATTGCCGAGGTCGATGACATGGCCATGCTGCGCCTCCTGGCCCGCGAGGATATTGGCCTTGCCATCCTTCCGCCCGTGGTGGTCCGCGACGAATTGGAGAGCGGGCGCCTCGCTGAGGCCTGCCGGTTGCCGGGCGTGTCCGAAGTCTTTTCGGCCATCACACTGATACGGGGCGCCCCGCACCGCGCGCTGAAGCAATTGTTCCTCCGGCCGGAGGACGGGTCGACCTAATTATTCGATTATAAAGAACATTAGATCGCAATCGTTGTATTTTACGGATCAAGAGGATGCCAGATATCCGTGCCCTGAAAACGGGTCATCCGAGGACGGATCATGGATCTTCTGACATCATTCCTGGCGAGCTTCGTCACACAGCTGCAATCGCCCACCCTCGCCTTCCTGATCGGCGGCATGGCCCTGGCGGCAACCGGCAGCAAGCTCGCCATTCCCGATGCGATCTATCGCTTCATCATCTTTGTCCTGCTCATGGGCATTGGCCTGCATGGCGGGATGGAGATCCGCAATGCCGACCTTGCCGCCCTCGCGCTTCCGGCTGTCTTCGCCGCGCTCATCGGATGCCTTTGCGTGCTGCTGGGGGCGTGGAGCCTCGCCTTCCTGCCGGGTGTCAAGCGTGAGGACGCCTTGGCCACGGCGGGACTGTTCGGTGCGGTCAGCGCATCCACGCTCGCAGCTGCCATGATCGTGCTGGAGGAGGAAAACGTCCCCTTTGAGGCCTGGGCCCCCGCGCTCTATCCCTTCATGGACATACCAGCGCTGGTTCTGGCTATCGTTCTTGCCACGCTGCACACGCGCAAGACGGACAAAGGCGCTGCATGGCCAGGCGTCGGCAGCATCATCGTGGACTCATTGCGCGGTTCTGCACTTTCCGCGCTGATCCTCGGTCTCCTTATCGGCCTTCTCGCCCGGCCTGAACGCGTGCATGAGGAGTTCTATGACTCCCTTTTTCGCGGCTTCCTTTCCATCCTGATGCTTGTCATGGGCATGGAGGCCTGGTCACGCCT
>CAZXWB010000291.1:0-2619 GCA_964644395.1 uncultured Hyphomonadaceae bacterium
TCCGGCACCCAGAGGCCTTCGGGCGCCTCGCCGGTCTGGTAGAACACATCGATCGGAATGCCGCCACGCGGATACCAGTAGCCCGCAATCCGCAGCCAGCGCGGTTCAAGCAGGCCGGTCAGGCGTTTCGCGATGGCCACGGTGCAGTCCTCATGGAAGGCACCATGGTTGCGGAAACTGGTGAGGTAGAGCTTCAGGCTCTTGGACTCCACGAGCCAGTCCTCGGGCGCATAGTCAATGACCAGATGGGCGAAATCCGGCTGGCCGGTGACCGGGCAGATGGAGGTGAACTCCGGCACGACAAAGCGCGCGCAGTAGAGTGTGTCGGCGTGCGGGTTGGGCACGCGCTCGAGCTCCGCCGCTTCGGGGCTTTCGGGAATGCCCGAAGCCTGGCCAAGCTGTTCCAGCCCCTGGTAAATGCCTGATCCGCTCAACCCATCACTCCGAAAAGATACGCCATGTAGCTGATATAGGCCGCCAGCAGCACCGCGCCCTCCCAGCGCGCCACCCGCTTGCCGGTGAGCGCGAACAGGACCAGCAGCACGACCGACAGGACAAGCATGCCGATATCGCCCCAGCTCAGCATGGAAGCGCCGACGGTGTTGTCGAGCACGGCCGACCACGCCTCCGGTTCTCCCGTCAGTGCGGGCACGGTGTCGCCATCATTGACCGAGAAGGGACTGACAATGGCCGTCACGCCGAGAATGCCGAACAGGTTGAAGATGTTGGACCCGATCACGTTGCCCACCGCCACGTCCTGCTTGCCGCGCAACGCCGCCACGACGGAGGTGGCTAGCTCCGGCAGGCTGGTGCCGATGGCTACGAGGCTGAGCCCGATCACGGCCTCCGACACGCCGGCCCGCGTCGCGATGATGACGGCATTCTCCACCAGGAGCTTCGCGCCGAACACCACGCCCGCCATGCCGGCAATGGCGATCAGGAGCGAGACGGGCAGGTTGCTCGGCGCGGCCAGCGCACTGGCTTCGTCGGCATGCAGGGCCGCTGCGGCGCCATTCTGGGCCATGGAGCGTTTGTCGGCGATCACCGAGCCGATGATGTAGATGAGCAGCGCTGCGACCAGCAGGATGCCGGTCATCCGGGTGAACGCGTCGAAATAGGCGAGCAGGATGAACACCGCCGTGGCGGCGATCATCACCATGAAATCGCGCGCAATGGCCCGGGGCTGGGTGATGATGGGCGTGATCAGTGCCGCGACGCCGATGATCAGCAGGACATTGGCGATGTTGGAGCCGACCACATTGCCCACCGCCACGCCCACCGCCCCATCGCTGACGGCCTGGAGGCTGGTGACGAGTTCCGGCACCGAGGTGCCAAGACCCACAAGCGTGAGACCGATCAGCATCTCCGACAGGCCGAGCCTGCGCGCCACGCCCACTGATCCACGTACCAGGAATTCCCCGCCGATGAACAGCAGAAACAGCCCCGCGGCTGCCAGAAGGTAAACCAAGATCGCCTCCCCAGGATTGTTGGCGCAGGCCGGCAGGACACCGCCCGCCGCCATACGAGAGCCGACCTTATGGCACCGCGCCCCGCTCGCCTCAATTGCCGAACTGTGTCCGATTTGAAGGCAATCGCAAGGAATGGCTGCGCAAGCAGGACGCAATTGCGATGCCGCAGCGCACAAATCCGAACCGACGCTCCAATCCGGCGCCTTTCTCCGACAGCATGGTATCCGACGCGGCGGATCGATGCGCTTCCGCTGGACAGGGGTCAGACACGCAACGGAGAGTGAAGACAATGAAACTGTTGAGCAAGATGGCAGGCATCGGCCTGGCCTTTATCCCGCTGGCCGGGCTGGCACAGGCGCAGGAAGTCGAATGGTCCGGCAATGTCACTCTGACCACGGATTACGTGTTCCGCGGCATTTCCCAGACCAATGAGGACTGGGCGCTGCAGGGCGGCTTCGACCTCAGCGCGGGCGGCTTCTATGCCGGCACATGGGCGTCGAACGTGGATTTCGAGGACGACACCGACACCAATCTGGAGATAGACCTCTATGGCGGCTACACTGGCGCCATTTCGGACACACTGAGCTTCGATGTCGGGGCAGTTTACTACGCCTATCCCGACTCCTCCGATACCGATCTCGACCTCTTTGAACTTTATGGCGGCCTCGGATACGAGTCCGAAACGGGTTTTGCCCTCGGTGGCATGGTCTATTATGAGCCCGATGCTGAATACGTGGTGCTCGAGGGCAGCAGCGGCTTCGCTGTGAGCGACGTTGTCAGCATCGATGGCGGCGTCGGCTTCTTCGAGCCCGACGAAGGCGATGGCTATTCCTACTGGAATGTCGGCGGCACGCTGTCCTTCGAAGGCTTCGACTTCGACCTGCGCTACCACGACACAGACGTCGATGACGGCGTCGAGATCGCCGAAGAGCGCATCGTCCTGTCCGTTTCGCGCGCCATGTAGCGCCGACACGTCTCGTGCTGCGGGGGCGCTATCCCTCCCCCTCCGTCAGCCAGACTGGGCGTCCGACCATCAAAGGCCGGGCGCCCTCTTTTTTGTGAGGCCGCGCGCCCCATAATACGGATAGCCCGCGACAATCACTGAAAGGACGCCCATGGCCGGAGCTGCCGAAGCCGCCCACGCGATCGA
>CAZXWB010000292.1:0-2609 GCA_964644395.1 uncultured Hyphomonadaceae bacterium
ACCACCGCCGCCGCCGAAGGAGCTTTCGCGCCGGTTCATCGACATCTCGACCTATGCCTATGTCAGCCAGGTCGAGTATCCCTACAATGCCATGCGCCGCCAGCAGGAAGGCACGGGGCGGCTCATGGTGGTGATCGACCGTTCCGGCGTCGTGCGAAGATGGGACCTGATCCGGTCCACGGGCCACAATCTCCTCGACCGCGAGATCGAACGCGTGGCGAAGAGGGTAGAACAGCTCGACCCGCTGCCGCCGGACTGGGACCGGCCGACGGCGAAGCTGATCATCCCCTTCACATTCGTCCTCGACCGCTGAGGGCCGCCCTACTCGGTCGTCGGTTTGGGATCGAGGGCACCGGCTGCGAGGATGGGTGCAACGTCGAGCCCCGTGGCGTCGAGCATGCTGACCACCCTCTCCAGCGCGGCCACAAGCATGGCCTGCTCCCAGTCTTCCATATCGTCAAAACGCTGCTCGAACCGCTCCTGCAGCGGGTTGGGTGCGTTACGCAGGGCCTGCTCGCCGTCGGGCCGCAAGGTCAACCAGACGCGCCGGCGGTCGACCTCGTGTCGACGGCGACTGACAAGGCCACGTTCGACCATCTTGTCGACCAGGCTGGTGATGGTGGCATTGCTGAGCTGGGTCGACTTGACGATATCGCCAATGGCCGTCTCGCCGCGCTCTGCCAGGATCTGGAGCACGATCAGCTGCGATGGCGTCAGTTTCGCCGCCTGGGCCAGTTTTCGCGTGTCCAGTTCGATCCGTCTCTGGATCTTGCGGATGGCGACGAGGGCCCTGTCGGAACTCTGGCTCATTTTGCGGTTTCCTGGGGCGCGGTTTCCGGCGCGAGTACAGGACCCAGCGCAGCCTTGAGTGGTTCCAGATAGGGCTCGAATTTGCGCCAGGCGTCCAGTCCCTTCGTGTTGAGCGGCTGGCGCACCTGTTCAGAACTCGCCGTGCGCACCGCCCGGTCAGTCTTGTGGAAGTCGAGGCATTGGGGCTCGAAGTCCAGCCCGCAATGGGCGAGCAGACGGCGCACCTGGGGCTCGAAACTATCAAGCAATTCCTCGTGCTGGACGCGCAGGATCTTGCCGGGCAGAACGGTGTCCCAATGGTCCATCAGGTCGACATAGTTGCGGTAATAGTGTCCGATCTCTTCCAGCCCATAGGTGAATTCCTGACCCTCGGCGAACAATTGCTTGAAGCCCGACCAGCAGCAGGCCATGGGCTCGCGCCGGGCATCGATGATGGCCGCCTTCGGCAGGATGAGCTGGATCAGCCCGATATGCCGGAAATTGTTCGGCATCTTGTCGGTGAAAAAGGCCGCCCCGGAGCGGTGGATCCGCGTTGTCTCGATATATTCCCGGCCGAGCGCTTCCAGCGTGTCGGCGTCGAGTTCAGCGAGGATGGCCGGATAGGCGCCGCCGCCGGTGCGGTCGCGCCCGCGCAGGCGCTGGGACAGTGACAGGATGTTGGGAAGCTCCAGCGTGCCGTCCACCTGGCTGTGGGAGGCGAGAATCTGCTCGATCAGGGTCGATCCCGCCCGCGGCAGGCCGACGATGAAGATCGGATCCGGGGCATCATGGCCCCTGCCCTCATGCGCCGCGAAAAGCTCCGGCGTGCACACAACCTTCTGGGCCGCGAACTCGGCCTCCATGCCTTCGGTGGTGTAGCGCGACTGGGCCCGCTTCAACCCGTTGCCCCTCGCATAGAAATCGAAGGCCGCTCCGATATCTCCACGATCCTCATGCGCCTTGCCCAGCGCAAAGCAGAAATGCACCCGGTCGGCATGGGCGGCGCCGGTATCGGCCTCGCGCGCCACCATTTCGGCGATCTCGGCTTCGCTGAATTCATAGGTCTTGAGATTGGCCAGCGCGTACCAGGCATCGCCCTTGCCGGGATCGGCGCGGCAGGCGGCGCGGTAGGCATCCACCGCCGCCTCAGACCGGCCCCAGGTCTTCAGCGCATGGCCCTTCGAGGTCAGCGTGGAGGCATCGTTCGGGAGCGTGGCGAGGATTGTATCGAAAATCTCCACCGCGCTGGCATAATCGCCGGTCTGCATGCGCTCGATGGCGAGCTGGGACTGGAAGGTGGGATTGGACGGGTCGCGGGCGGCCAGCTGCTCGGCCTGTTCAAGTGCTGCGGCGAATTTCTGTCGCTTGCGCAGGACCGCGATGTAATCGAGGCGCAGCTGGATCGTGTCGGGTTCGAAGCTGACGGCGTTTTCAAGCAGGATCTCGGCGTCTTCGAGAATGCCGAGCCGGGAGCCGATATCGGCCAGCAGGCGCATGCCCTCGGTGTGGGTCGGGTTCGCCTTGAGGAATTTCCGGCAGAGCGTCTCGGCGCGCGCGAGCTTGCCCTCCGAGAGCAGGTGCGTGACGCTGACAAGTTCCCGGGGCAGTGCCGCAATGCGCTCAGCCTGGGCGATGGCAGTGCGCGCCTCTTGGTCACGCCCCTCGTGGGCGAGGAGTTCCGCCTGGGCCCGCCAGCTTGCCTCGAGCGCCGGGTTCAGCCGGACCGCCCGGCCATAGGCCTCGATGGCGCGTGCGGTGTCGCCGCGATCACGGGACAAGTGTCCCGCTTCCTGCCAGGCGCGACCGAATTCGGGCTGCGC
>CAZXWB010000293.1:0-2602 GCA_964644395.1 uncultured Hyphomonadaceae bacterium
GTCAGCATCCCGCTGTCGACCAGATCTTCCAGTTCAGCGAGCTTGCGCTCGAGTTCATGGGTCGAGAACCCGCGCCAGGCCGATGCCCGCTCGCTCACGGCGTATGGTCGGGTTTGTTTGCACTGGAGGTGTCTCCCGGCAGATGCGGACTGAAGTGGACGCAAAGGCGCGTGAAATCGTCGGCGGCGAGGCGCTCGCCGGTGCAGCCACACACCATCTCCGGAGGGTCTGACTCGGTTCCCCGGGCGAGGTTCTCGCAATCGCCGCAGGTCCCGAGCTCGGTGCCGCCCCGCCGGCGTGCCACCCTGCCCATCGACGCCTGCAAAACAACGCTGAACTGCCGGACCATCTCGTCTGGCAGGGTTTCGAGGGCATCTTCCAGGGCCTTCACCGGATCGTCGGCGAGCCGGTCATGTCCGGCCGGGGTCGGTTCGAAGACAACGCTTCGGCCGTCGCGTGTCGAACGCACCCGTTGCAGATAACCGCCACGCTCGAGCGACTTCACGGTCTGTGAAGCGGTCCCGCGTGTCGTGGCATGGTAGCGCGCAAATCCCGACGGCGTCCGCGACGGGCGACTGGCGCGGGAGAAGAAGCGCAGGGCCGCCCATTGCGCCGGCGTCAGTTCGGTCCCCTCGCCACCCTGCACCGCTGCGCGCGCCAGGTGGAAGAGCATGTCAGCCGCGCAGGACACGGCGCCTCGCTTCGTACCTTCTGCCATGGCAAATTGATAGCGTTTCGAAATCAGTTTGACAAGAGTCCCGGGCAAGGGATAATTTCGAAACGAAACCAACTCGAGCGATGAAATCATGTATATCAACCATCAGATCGTGATGGGCGTGGACGCGCTGGCCCACCTGGCAGAGCCAGGACGCCTCTCGGCAACCCGCTCCGGGATCGCCGATGCGCTCGGTGTGAATCCGGGCATGGCCGGCCTGGTCCTCTGGAAGCTCCGCCTGGCGGGCCTCATCGCCGTCCATGACGGTGGGCCGGGTCGTTTTCGCCTGGCGCGCCGGCCCCATGAGGTCCTGCTGAGCGATGTCTTCGACGCCATGGATGACGAACGGCCCTGGCGCCGTGACCAGCGACCAGCGCTCGCAGACAATTTGGAGCAACTGAACGGGCCGGATCTGGTTTGGAGCGGTGCGGAAGCCTGCCTGCGCCTTTTCCTCGGCGACATGACGCTGGCTGACCTTGTCGGCGGGGCCAGCCGGTTCGATGCAGCCTCCCTGCCGGTCTTCCGGCGTGCCGGGGGGCTGCCCGACTGGTCGGCCGAGCTGTGATCCCGTGAACCGAACCTCTGGGAGTTTCCCGATGACACGCTTCACCGAGGCCGCCTGGCAGGCCAATCTCGCCCTGTTCGAAGCGACCCGCGACATGCCCTTCAACCGTGAACTGGCCGATGGCGCATTGCCGGAGGAAAAGTTCCGGTATTACATGGTTCAGGACGCCCATTATCTGGAAGGTTTCGCCCGCAGCCTCTCACTGGTTGCGGCGAAGGGCTGGACGGCGGATCATGTCGTCCAGTTCGCCAAGGCCGCCGAGGTGGCGATACTCGTCGAACGTGAACTCCACGCCGAATACTTTGCGCGCTTCGGCATCTCGCAGGAGATGTTCGAGGACGCCGCGCTCAGCCCCACCTGCCATCATTACGTGAACTTCCTGCAGGCGACCTGCGCACAGGCCCCCTTCGAGGTCGGACTCGCCGCACTGCTGCCCTGCTTCTGGATCTACCGCGAAGTCGGCCATTCCATTCATGCCCGGGCCGCTGACGACAATCCCTATCGTGCCTGGATCGACACCTATGCGGGAGAGGACTTCTCCGTCGCCGTCGATGCCGTACTGGACACCATCGATCAGGTCGCTGCCGGCACCGCGCCGCGCAGCATTGCTGAAATGAAACACGCCTATCGCCGGTCCGCGCAACTGGAATGGATGTTCTGGGACAGCGCCTACCGGCAGGAAGCCTGGCCCGTCTGATGGACGCCAACCTGCAGAGCGTGCTCCTCGATGCGGCCCACAATGGTCAGACGCTGACCTATGCGGAGCTCGCTGCCCGCCTGGGGATGCGCCCGCCGAGGACCATTCACCGCACCGCGATGATGCTGGAGGAACTGGCACGCGCACAGGCCGACAGGGGAGAGCCGCAACTGGCAAGCTTTGTCGTCTCCAGGACGCGCGGCGGCCTGCCCGCGCCCGGCTTCTTCATGCTGATGCGTGAACTCGGTCTCTATGACGGACCGGACACCGGTCGCCGCGCACGGGACTTCCTCGACCGCGAGCGCGAACGCTGCCTTCGGGCCTGGAGTGCGCCGGAGGCCTGAAACACACCCCAGCCCGCGACATCCGCCTGGCGTGGTCCTGATGATTGCGTTGCCAAGCCCATCGGGCTCGCATGAAGGGCTCAATCGGCGCGCAGGGTCACGGTCTCCGGTACACCGGCTTCCAGATCGAGCGGCTGGGACATGGCGATGAATTCACCCGCGGCATTGTCCCGTGCCGCCATGACATACTGCATGTCCTCGGGGATCGCTGTCAGGAAATCATTACCGGGCCCGAGCACTTCCCAGGGCTTTTCATCCAGATTGTCGGCGTCCAGCAGCCA
>CAZXWB010000294.1:0-2591 GCA_964644395.1 uncultured Hyphomonadaceae bacterium
TTTGTCGATGGCTACAATGTGCCCGATGCCGAGGTGCCGCTGGAGGGCCGCTGGAAGGGCGATGTGCTCGTCGTGGCGATGACGGCGCTGTCCATCGGCGCGGCCATGCTCACCTACAAATATATCGAGGTGCCCGGGCGCAATTACGGTCGCCGCATTGTCGGGCGCAAGGTGCAGCCGGCGCAGTGACACCGGCTGCGTCTCGGGACAGGATCTATCCGCCGAGGGCGTAGACCACGCCGAGCTTCAGCGCGGTGTCGGTGTCCTCGAAGCCGAGCGGCGGGTCGGTGTCGAAGCGCACATCATAGGACACCCGGCCGGAGATCCGCTCGGTGAGCTGGGCGGTGACCGCAGCGGTGTTGGTCACCTGGGTGGAGACCTCCGCCCATGTCACCGCGGTGTCGTTGGTGAACGCCACGGCATCATTGAACTGGTGGGCAAAATTCGAGGCGGCGCGCACCGCGAAGCTCTCTTCCGTGGTGGCCCCGTCAATCAGCGTGCCATCGGCGTCGAGGGTCGGCGCCAGTTCGTCGATGCGCAGGCCCGGACCGCCTTCCAGCGTCCACTGGGTGCGCTCGCCATCGAGCACGGCATAGCCCAGGCCACCGCCGATGAAGGCGCGGGATTCAAAGCCCGAAAACGCGTCCTGCTCGTAGGACAGCCGGCCGAAGCCGTAGAGCTTGTCATTGATCTGGCGGTCGAGCTGGAAGCCGAGGCCCCAGCGGTTGCGGGTCTCGTTGCCGTCGGTCTCGCCGTAATCGGCAGCGGCCTCGAAGCCGAAGGCCCAGGGCCCGGCGGCGCGGTCAAGGTCGAGTGAGAGGCCGAGATCGGTGGTCTCGGTGTTGCCGGTGGTGTAGCCGGCATTGAAGGCGCCTTCGCCCGACCAGCCGCTCGTGTCGGCGTCCTGGGCGGTGGAGGTGGCGGCGATGCCGAGCGCGGCAACGAAGAGCGTGATGATACGCATGGATGTGACAGCCTTTCCTGGCAGTTGCGATGCGCGCGGCAGATAATGAGATGCTCAGGTGCTCACCAGTGAATTCCGCAGCGATCGCTGCGGTGCAGCAGGAAGTGTTGCCGAAAAGCGGCGCCGCCCGGTGCCTGCAGCCCCCTTGAGACCGGGTTCGTTCCGTGAAATCAAGGGGCATGAGTTCCCTGAGCTGCGAATCCCTCTCCGATGCCGACCGCAACGCGCTGGCGCGCATTGACGGTCTCGGGCCGGACCTGACCGAGCAGACGGTGAAATGGGCGCGCACCAATACCGGCAGCTGGAATGCCGACGGCCTGAAGGCGCTCGCCCCGGTCATCGCCCAGCGTTTCAAGGCCCTCGACGCGGAAGTGCGCCTGCGCCCGCTGGATCCCTTCGAGATTGTCGATGGCAGGGGCGAGGCCGGCAAGGTCGAGACCGGCCCGCTGATCGAAGTCACGGCCAGGCCCCACGCCCCGGTACAGGTGGTCATGACCGGCCATTATGACACCGTCTTCCCGCCGGGCCGTTTCGAGGCGATCAGCGAGGTTGAGCCGGGCCGGCTGAACGGTCCGGGCCTGACCGACATGAAGGGCGGGCTCGCCACCATGTGTGCCGCGCTGGAAGTGTTCGAGGCCGGTGCGCTCAAGGACACGCTCGGCTACCGCATCGCCATCACGCCCGACGAGGAGATCGGCAATCCCGCAAGCGCCGATGCCCTGCGCGAGGCGGCCCGGCGCGGGCCCGGCGCCCAGGTCGGCATGACCTATGAACCGGCGCTCGAGGATGGCGGCCTTGCCGGCGCGCGCAAGGGATCGGGCAATTTCTCTCTGGTCATCCGGGGCCGCGCCGCCCATGCCGGGCGGGCCCACCATGAGGGGCGCTCGGCCATTCTCGCCGCCAGCCGCTTCGTCGTCGGCCTGGAGGGGCTGAACGGACAGCGCGATGGTGTCACCTTCAACGCCGCCAAGGTCGAGGGCGGCGCGCCGAACAACCAGGTCCCCGATATTGCCGTCGTGCGTTTCAATGCCCGCATCCCCGATTCCGACGCGCAAGGCTGGGCCGAGGCCGAGATCGGGTCCCTCTGTGACATGGTCAATTCCCTCGACGGCATCACCGCCGACCTCCACGGCAGTTTCTACCGCCCGGCCAAGCCCTTCAACGCGGCCCAGCAGGCGCTGTTCGAAGGCGTGCGCGACACTGGCCGCGCCATCGGGCTCGACCTGCACTGGACGCCCACGGGCGGGGTCTGCGAGGGTAACAACATCTTCGCCGCCGGCGTTCCCAATATCGACACGCTGGGCGTGCGCGGCGGGGCGATCCATTCCACCGACGAGTTTCTCCTGACCGAAAGTTTCGAGGAACGCGTCGCCCTGTCGGTGCTGATCCTGAACCGGCTGGCCGACGGGCGCCTGGATGCCGCCCATATCAAGTCCCTGATGGGAAGCTGACATGGCCGCCTATGTGATGCGGCCCTCGCGGCTGGATGAACTCGACGCGCTGATGGACCTGGCCGAGCTCTCCGGCGCCGGCTTCACTTCGCTGCCACCGGACGAGCGTATCCTGACGGAGCGGCTGGAGAAGTCCGACAAGGCGTTTCGCCGCGATCTTGACCGGCCACAGAGCG
>CAZXWB010000295.1:0-2589 GCA_964644395.1 uncultured Hyphomonadaceae bacterium
AATGCCCTGGGTTGCCGAGCGGGCGCCCGAGGGGTGGAAGGCCGCCCATCGACGCAGCGCCGCCGCGGAAGACCTTGGATACGAGCAATTGTCGGATGGAGAAGAAGAAGTCACCGTCGATGCGCGCAAATGCAAATGGGCCCCACTCCTGGCGAAGGTCTATGAGGTTGATCCCTTCGTACGTCCGAAATGCGGTGCCAAGGATGAAGTGCAGTTCCGCGCTTGCGAAACTGCCGGCAGTTCTGCCTGGCCGAATTGCAATGACCTGCGATCATCGAGGATCCCGACGGGCTGGGCCGGATTCTCCGGCATCTGGTCAAGATGGGGCGTTCCCCACCGGGATTCGACCCTGATCGGCTTAACTGATAGCTTTCTCGGCCTCGCTCCTCGGGAAAAGTGTGCCCGTCTCCGACCACAATCGTCTCCATAACAGCCCGATATCGCCCCATCGGTTGGTCTATGCCCTTAAATGTCGACCGTAGGTGCCGTCAGCACCGCGCGCTCCACGATTCTCGTTACGATTTCGTCGAATCTTCCGCTGCCCGGCTGTTTTGCGGTTGCACTCCGGGATAGATTTTCCTATAATCGACTCGTCGAAAGGACCAGAGAGCCTATGCCACCCGTGTGGAAGCAGCATCGCGTCTGATCCGGAAAGAGTAGCCGTGTGGACGAACAGACCCTAACAGCCGCAATCGACGAGGCGGCGCAACGAAGCAACTTCTCGGGCGTGGTCTCAGTAACCGGAGACGGCATCCGCCTGCAGCAAGCGTACGGCTTCGCGGATCGCGCGAACCGGATTCCAAACCGCGTCACCACCCGTTTCGGAATCGCCTCTGGCACGAAGTACCTCACGGCCCTCGCGATCGGCAGCCTGATAGACCGAGGCATGTTCCGGATTGACGCGAGGGTTCGCGATCTCGTTCCGTTCAACCTTCCCTGCCTCGGGCACGACGCCACCGTCGCTCACCTTCTCGAGCACACCTCGGGGATCTACGACTACTACGACGAAGAGCTCGTGGAAGACTTCGACAACTACCACGTCGCAATCCCGTGGAACTTCCTCACGACACCCCGCGACTACCTGCCGCTCTTCGGCGACCGCGAGATGAAGTTCGCGCCGGGTGAGCGCTTCTCGTACTCAAACGGCGGCTACATTATGCTCGGCGTGCTCGTGGAAGAAGTCACGGGGCGCCTCTTCCGCGAGGTCGTCGCAGATGACGTGCTTGCGCCTGCGTGCATGGGACGGTCGGGGTTCTTCGCGCTCAACCAGCTCCCCGGCGACACCGCGCTCGGCTACATGGAGCTCGACGAAGGAGGCTGGCGGACGAATGTCTACAACCTCCCGCGCGTCGGCGCCTCCGACGGCGGAATATTCGCGACCGCAGACGACCTCGACCGGCTCTGGCGAGCGTTCGCGAACGACGCCGTGGTCACTCCGGCCATTCGAGACGACTTCACGACATCCCGTCACCGGCTGTCCGACACCGTCTCGTACGGACGGGGGCTCTACCTCTGGACCGCGCTCGACGAACCGGCCTGGCTCATCGTCGGCAGCGACGCGGGGGTGGGGTTCGACTCGTGTCATGTCCCGGGGTGGAAGCTCACGGCCACGGTTATCTCGAATACGAGCGACGGCCATACGTCTGTCCGCGACGCTGTGCGCGAGTGGATCGTGAGTGAGCTTGGCTGACGCTGTATGCCATTTTTTATGACAAATGGCACTGCAAATGGTATTGTGGTGGCACGAGTCTCAAGACCACGATCGATCGGGCCGGCAGGCTTGTGATCCCCAAGGCGATTCGCGAGCGATACGGCCTCGACGAAGGCGCCGAGGTCGAGATCATCGCCGCCCCGGACGGCATCACGTTGATTCCCTCGCGGACAGAGCGAAGAATCGTACGACGTGGGCGTGTCCTCGCTATCGATACGGGGGCTGAAACCGCGCCGCTCGAGGCGTTCGATGTCGAGTCGGCACGGCTGGATCGGCTGCAGCGAGCGAGTGGAATCCCCGAATGAGACTCGGAGTCGACACATCGGTCCTTGTTGCGGCAGTCCACGCAAATCATCCGATGCACGGCCCGGCTGCATCATGGCTCGACGATGCGTTCAGCTCGCACGAGCTCGCTGTTGCTCACCACTCCATCATCGAAACCTATGCTGTGCTGACACGACTGCCGGCGAAGTATCGACTATCACCTTCGGAGGCGAAGATTGTGATTCATGGAACGCTTCACGGAAATGCGCAGATCACGCCGTTCGACTCCGGATCGATCTGGGAGTCGCTCGACTCGATCGCCGCGGCCCCGGCTGCCGGTGGAGCGGCGTACGATGCGTTCATCATCTGAGCTAAAGCTTGCCGAGCGTTGCCCTCCCGTAAAGGGCATACCGGTTGCCCTATTCATGGAGTGCTTGATGTTGACACATTAGATATAATGCAGTTTTCTGCTCGATGGGCTTGTTATGCAGGTGCCGCACTCACCAAAGCGTTTTGTGTAAGACAATTACGAGTCCATGCCTCTTCCGTGCTCATTCTGATACATCGCTCGATGCTTCGTCCATCGCCAAGAAAGCTCCAGGAGCGACGATCTT
>CAZXWB010000296.1:0-2542 GCA_964644395.1 uncultured Hyphomonadaceae bacterium
CCTCGTCGTACCGGAACGCCCGCGCCCGGGCCTCGGACGCCTCGGGGGGCATCACCGCCGGGCCGTGGTGCGCCGTGCGGTAGCCAACTTCCTGCCGGTAGGCCATCCGGAAGCCGGCGACGATCGGCTCGATCCCCTGGGGGCCGTGGATGGGCAGGACGCGGCGGCGCCCGAGGATCCAGCTGCGGTCGATGACCTCGCCCAGGTCGGCGAAGTGGTCGGCGTGGTAGTGGGTGAGGAAGACCGCGCGGAGGTGCTCGACCGGCAGGTTGAGCGCCTCCATCCGCCGGGCCGCGCCGTTCCCGGCGTCGAAGAGCAGGAACTGCCCGTTGACGAAGAGGGCGGTGCAGCTCTGGGCGCGATCGGAGGGCATCGGCCCCCCGGTGCCGACCAGGACGGCGGTGACGGCGTCAGGGCGCAGCAGCGACGCTGCGGCGTCCGTGCGTGCCTTGCTGCGGCGGCGGATCATCCTCTCCACGAGCCACGTCCGTGGATTCTTGATGCTCATACTCCCACCTCCTCGACGCGGGCCTTGAGGGCCCGGCTCATCGCCCGGTAGAGCCGGGGCATCCGCCGGTCGAGTTGATCGCCCATCACCGCAACCAGGGCGCCCTCGAAGGTCTCCTGTACCACAAAGCGGGTGCGGTCGTCCCCCAGGGGCTCCAGCCTGACCGCGAAGTGGGGCGTGATCGCGCTGCCGGGCACGTGGTCCAGCCACGCCAGCTCGTAGGGTGGGTTGTAACGGACGACGGTGCCCTCGATGGGCCGGGGGAAGGGAGCGACGCGCACCTGAAGCCGCTCGCCCAGGCCCAGCTCGCCCTCGACGGAGAGCAGCAGGGGGTTCCATGCCCCGAGGTGGGCGAAGTCGGTGAATGCCTCCCAGACGGTCTCCACGGGCGCCTCGATGATCACCTCGCTGGCGTAGAACCGCCGGGTCTCCCGCTTGTAGGGCACGGAAGGGGCAAAGGCCCCGACCGGGGGCCAGCGGACCTCCTCCGGCAGCGTGTCGTGTTCCTCCATCACGTCGATCAAGCGTTGGTGGAGGCGGGCGCGTTCGACCGCGTATTCGGGCCGCCAGGTCTCCTCGTGGGCCAGGTTCGTGAGTTCGAGGGGGTCGTGCTTGAGATCGTACATCTCGTACTCCGGCTCGGCGCCGGTCACCGGATCGTAATAGACCGCATATTTCCAGTCCTTCTCGACGATGGCCCGGATGCAGTCGGGCCCTCGGACGGGCCAGGTGTCGTCCTCGGACATAAAGTGGACGCAGTCCTGCACGGAGGCCGTGGGATCGTCCAGGATGGGCGTCAGGTCCCGGCCCCGGAATCCGTACCGCGCCGGATCCTCCACCCCGACCCGGGAGGCGAGGGTCGGGAGGACGTCCACGATGCTCGCCAGGGCGTCAGTGGTGCGGGGCTCCGGGAAGAGGCGCGGGTTGGAGACGATCAGGGGGACGTGGATGGTTTCCTGGTAGACGTTGTAGAACTTCTCGCGCATCCCGCCGTGCGCCATCGCCAGCTCGCCGTGGTCGCTGGTCCGCACGATCAGCGTCTCCTTGGTGAATCCGTTGGCGTCGAGGGCCTCCAGCACCTTGAGGATCTGGCGGTCGGCTTCCCGGCAGAGATAGGCATAGAAGCGCGCGTAGGTCTCCTGCTGCTTACGCGTCCGGCACGTCCCCACCCCGATATTGAGCATCCGCCGGATGGCCCGGTGGACCGTGGGTTTGGTGGTGATGTCCTCGTCGACGGTGGGCGGGGCGTCGATGGGTAGATGCTGGAACGCATCCAGATCGTAGCCGCCGCGCGCGTAGAGCGGCTTGAGACCCAGCCCCTTGATGCCCCGGCCCGGGTAGCCCTGGACGTCGTGGGGGCCGTTTAGCGAGACGATGAGGCAAAAGGGCCGATCGCCGTCGTAGCTGTCGAGGAATCCGACGGCGCTGCGTTCGTACGACTCGTCGCGGCGCACCCTGCGGCCCAGCGCCGTGCCGGTGCCGTCCACGTAACGCCCGTCGTTGTTGATGCTCCCCCCGCCGTAGGCGTGCACGGCCTTGGGGTCGCCCACGTCGGGCGGGTTCCACTCATGGAAGCCGTAGGTGTCGGCCATATGGGCCACGTCAGCGTCGGACCACGCGAGCCGTTTCTGCCAGCGGTTGTACCGGACCGGCTTGGAGAGATGGAACTTTCCCTTGTAGACGACGTAGTAGCCGGCGTCCTCCAGGACGCGGGCCAGGTTGGGGATGTGACCGGGCAGCACCGTCAACCGATTCTGGGCCCGGCTTCTTGGGCGGTCGCTCTGCAGGAGCGTCTTAACCCCGTGCTGCGCGGGATAGCGTCCGGTCAGGAGCGTCGCGCGGCTGGGGGAACACGTGGCGCTGTTGCAGTAGGCGTTCGTGAAGGTCAGCCCGTGGGCCATCAACCGCGTGCGCGCCGGCAGGTTGGCCTCGGCCCATCCCGCGGGCCAGTGCACGACCGCGCGCTCCTGATCGGTGACGATCAGGAGGATGTTCGGTTTCTTTGGGAGACTTGCTCTAAATCCGCGTTCGTGA
>CAZXWB010000297.1:0-2533 GCA_964644395.1 uncultured Hyphomonadaceae bacterium
AGGCGGTGCCGATCTCGGAGCCGACCTTGGCGAAGGCCATCTCCACCGACATGCCAGACTCCACGCAGATGAGCAGCATGTCGAGGGCGTCGGGAAACGCCTTCATGATGGATTCCTGGCGCTTGGCGGCAATCTGGCTGACATAGAGATTGGGCAGGTAGAAACCGATGGCTGCGCCGAAGACGAGCGAGCCATACTTGATCTGCATGGAGGCGTCGTTCTCGCGCACGAAGAACCAGATCGCCGCGGCGAGAATACCGACAAAGGGCAGTGCGAAGCGACAGAAATAGAAGACCGCGAGGGGCTGCGGACCACGCAGGCCAGCCTGCGCCATCTTGGTCTCGATGTTCTCGTCTTCCAGCAGCTTCTGCAGGTCGAACTTCTTCACGACATCGGAGGCAAAGCCCCTGGATTCCCGGCGGATGCCCTTGCGCTGCTCGCCCTCGAGGCTCGCGCGGTGCTGCTTGCGCAGCTGTTCGCGGCGGTTGGTGACGTTCTTCAGGCGGGCTTCGAGCTTGTCACCCTGCAGCATGGGCAGGAAGACCGAAATGATCGTCATGAAGGCGGCCGCGCCCACCAGCGCGGATGCGAGGAAGGCCGGGCTCGTGATCTGGGACGCAAAGTCTTCCATCGCAGGTCCCTCAGATATCGAAATTGATCATTTGCCGCATCACCATGATGCCGGTGAACATCAGGCCGACGCCCATGAGCAGGATCATGTGACCCGTCGAGGTGGTGAACAGCTTCATCATGTAATCGGGTGTGGTCAGGTAGACCATGCCCATCACCGCGATCGGCAGGGCACCGATGATGAAGGCCGAGGCCTTGGCTTCCTGGGACAGGGCGCTGACCTTCTCCCGCATCATCTTGCGTGAACGGATCACCGCGGAGAGGTTGCCGAGGGCTTCCGAAAGGTTACCACCGGACTTGGCCTGGATGGTCAGCACGATGACGAAGAAATTGACCTCGGGCAGCGGCACGCGACGGTAGAATTGCTGCAGGGCGCGCTCCAGGCTCGTGCCCATGGCGATATTGTCGGTCAGCGACACGAATTCCGAACGCAGGGGTTCGCCCACCTCATTGGCGATGATGCGCAGGCATTCTGCCAGCGGCAGGCCCGACTTCACGCCCCGCACAATGATGTCGATGCCGTCGCCGAACTGTGCGGTCATCTTCTTGTGGCGGCGCTTTGTCAGCACGCCCAGTATGAAGCGCGGCAAGCCGACCGCGCCGACAAGGCCGGCCAGAATGATCACGACCGGACGGGATTTCAGCGCAATGCCCTGGATGGTCACACCGTCAGCACCTGACAGGTAGGTCAGCGCTGCGCAGCCCAGACCCAGCACGGCGCTGAGCAGGTAGAACACATTGACGTCGACGTTGACGCCGGCCTGTTCCAGCTTGGTCTTCATGTCCTTCGGCAGAAGGGACTTGCGCCGCTCTTCCTCGCGCTCGCGCAGCGTGGTCAGCATCTGCTGGGTCTGGCGGCGCCGCTGGCTGGCCATGTCGCGCTTGGCGCCCTGCTTCGGGCCGGCGCCGGTGGCCACCTGTTTCGCGCGCTTCGACACGTTCACGCCGCCACCGCCTGAGAAGGCCAGGCCGACACCGGCGATCACCAGGAAGGCGAGCCCGGCAACGACATAGACCATCATGTCGCCGCTCATCGGATGCCCTCCAGCTGGTCGAGGGCGGTGGCGAGTTCCTTCTCCATGTTGAAGTAACGCGCACGCTCCCAGAAACGCGGACGGCCGATGCCGGTGCCGCGATGGTCGCCCTTGATCTTGCCGTCCTCGCCCTCGCCGTCGATTTCGTATTTCAGGACGTCCTGAGTGACGATCGTGTCGCCCTCCATGCCCATCACCTCGGTGATGTTGATGATCTTGCGCGAGCCGTCGCGCATGCGGGTGGCCTGGACGATGACGTCGAT
Organism: uncultured Hyphomonadaceae bacterium; assembly: GCA_964644395.1. Lineage (GTDB taxonomy): Bacteria > Pseudomonadota > Alphaproteobacteria > Caulobacterales > Hyphomonadaceae > JBGSUF01. Next base: position 1,928 of record CAZXWB010000297.1, read on the forward strand.
GGAGCCGGTGATCATCTCGCGAATGGTCTTGGCCGGCAGTGAGAAACCGCCCATGGTGATCATGGACTCCACACGGGAGAGGGCTTCGCGCGGGGAGTTGGCGTGCAGCGTGCCCATGGAGCCGTCATGGCCGGTGTTCATGGCCTGCAGGAGGTCGAACGCCTCGGGGCCACGCACCTCGCCCACGATGATGCGTTCAGGACGCATGCGCAGACAGTTCTTGACGAGGTCGCGCATGGTGATCTCGCCGGAGCCTTCAATGTTTGGCGGTCGGGTTTCCAGGCGCACCACATGCGGCTGCTGCAGCTGGAGTTCCGCGGAGTCCTCGCAGGTGATGACGCGTTCATCGGTGTCGATGAAGGCGGTGAGACAGTTCAGCAGCGTCGTCTTGCCCGAACCGGTGCCGCCGGAGATGAGCACGTTGCAGCGACAGCGCCCGATGATGCGCAGCAATTCCGCACCGGCCTCGGAGATCGAGCCGAACCCGACGAGATTGTCGAGCTTCAGCTTGTCCTTCTTGAACTTACGGATGGTCAGCGTCGGCCCGTCAATCGCAAGCGGCGGCGCGATGACGTTGACACGTGAGCCGTCCAGCAGGCGCGCGTC
>CAZXWB010000298.1:0-2524 GCA_964644395.1 uncultured Hyphomonadaceae bacterium
CGGCATCGGGCAGCGCCTCTCCGGTGGCGCGCGCATGGGCATCCAGAAGCCAGACCCATTCGAAATGGTGGCCGGGTTCGACCACGTCATCCTTGTCCCCGGACAGGCGAAGCCAGTCGGCGGCGAAACACTCGCCCAGCGTGCCGGTGGCCGGGTCATAGAGCTTGGTGTCGAACAGCGACCTCAGCCCGTTGGCCAGCTCCAGCGCGCCGGCTTCGGCGGCGTGGTCATAGAGCGCCAGGCAGGCCTCGAAAAGGTGCATGTGCGGGTTCTGCAGGCGGAAGGGCGGGCGCGGCAGGGCCTCGGCAAATCCGCCATGGGGATCGGCGAGCTGGCTCTGCACCGCCGACAGGGTCTGACGCGCAAGATCGGAGGCACGCTCGGCCTCCGCCCCGTCGAGCGCCGCGCAGGCATGGGCGCAGGCGAAAACGGCGAAGGCGGTGTCATAGAGATCGGCGGTGTCATCGGACAGCCCGCCCTCGACGCTGATACGCTTGCCGAACAGGCCATCGGGCCGGCGGCAGCGGGTCTGGAGCACCTCCAGCCCCTGCAGCACGAGTTCCCGCGCCCGTTCCGGCTGCCAGCCCATGCGCATGGCCACGGAGAAGACATAGGTCTGGCGCCCCTGTACCCGCACCCGGCCGAGCTCCTCCGGGATCGGACGATGCTTCAGGTCGAGGCTTTCCAGGAAAGCCCCATCGGAGGACAGGCCCTGCCCGGCCCAGAGCGGGAAGCAGGCGTCCATCATCCAGCTTTCGGCTTCGCGCGCGCGGCGCTCCAGTGCAGTCGAGCCCATCCCGGTCCCCTTGTTGCGATGTCCACGGTCCGGCACTGCCCGGCCCGCTGTCTGAAATTCGCGCTGCAAGCCCCTCGCCAAAACGGTTCCTGGCTTGCTATCAAGCACTGGATGATTTGACCAGTTGCGGGGCACACGCCACCGCACGCTTCCCGAACCGGACCTGCGAGACGGCATGCCCGACAAGCTCTTCTATCCCCTCATGCTCGTGATTGCAGGCCTGGTGGTGGCCTCCGCGCTCCTGCCGGCGGTGGACCGGAAGCCATCCGGCTCGGTGAGCTTCTCCGCGGAGGAGGCGCAGGCGGGCTACCAGAAGCTCGTCATCGAGGGTGAGGAGCTTTACAAGATGGTCGCCGGCGGCGAGGCCGGTATCGAATTTGTCGAGGCACCCGGCGGGCTGCAGGCGGTGATCACAGCCGGTGCGGGCATGCTGCCCGATGATCCCGTGCGCGGGCCGCACTACCGCCTGGCCGCCGATGCGGAGAATGTCTTCCAGGACAAGCGCGTGCGCATCACCGTCAGGGCAAAGCCCGGCAATCGCCGCGGGGCGAGCCGACTGCGCATGAACTATTCCACCGGGCGCCAGGGCGAGTCCGGCTGGATCGTGCGCAACCTGCGACCGGAATTCAGCGAGGTCAGCTTCGAATTCCGCGTCCCGCCCAAGGACACCGACGAACTGGCCAATGACTATCTCGCCATCCGCCCCGTCGTGCCGGACAAGGACCGCCAGCTCGTGATCGACCGCATCGTCATCGAGCGCGTCACAGCGGGTGCCGGGTCATGAGCCGGCCGGCGCGGCCCGGCCGGCGGGACTGACGCGATGAAGACCGCCTTCCACATCCTCGTGCTCGGCTGTTCCGGACAGCTGGCCCAGTCGCTCGTCCTGCTGACGCGCGGCAACAAGGACGTGATCCTGACCTGCCGGGGCCGGCCGGACACCGACATCACCGACCGCGGCTCGCTGGAGTTCGCCATTGATGACGTCGCCCCGCACCTGGTGGTCAATGCCGCGGCCTGGACCGATGTGGACGGGGCGGAAAAGCACCGCGAGGAGGCCCTGGCCGTCAACGCCACGGGCGCGCGCTACCTCGCCGAGCTGACGGCGCATTTCCACCTGCCCTTGATCCATGTCTCCACCGACATGGTGTTCTCCGGCGAGGGCAATGCCGCCTTCCAGGAGGATGACGAGACCGATCCGGTGAACTGGTATGGCGAGACCAAGCGGCGCGGGGAGCTCGCCGTGGCGGGCTTCAACCCGAAACACCTGATCCTGCGCACCGCCTGGATCTATTCGCCCTGGGGCAACAATTTCGTCGCCACCATGCTGCGCCTGGCCGGTTCCCGGCGCAGCGTGGACGTGGTGTCGGACCAGATCGGCCAGCCCACCGATGCCCGCGACGTGGCGCGCACCATCCTGACGCTCGCCCACGCCATGAAGGACGCCAAGGCCGGCGACCCGCGCTGGGGCACCTACCATGTCGTCGCCGACGGCCATGTCAGCCGCGCCGACCAGGCGAAAGCCGTCTTCGCCGCGAGCGGCGCCCTTGGCGGGCCGGTGGCGGAGGTCAGGCCGGTGGAGAGCTGGGCCTACCGCACGCCCGCGCGCCGGCCGCTCCATGCGGTCATGGCGACGACGAAACTGTTCGAGACCTTCGCCGTGCGCATGCCCCACTGGAAAGCCCCCCTGCAGGCCTGCGTGAAGAACGTGCTGGAACGCGAGGGACGGCT
>CAZXWB010000299.1:0-2520 GCA_964644395.1 uncultured Hyphomonadaceae bacterium
GCAGGTCGCCCGGCGTCACCTCCGCCATCTGACGCAGGCGGGCGAACTTGTCGGTGGACTCGCAGATCGGCCCGACCACGTCATAGGCGATGCTGGCGGCATCCTCGGCGGCCTTTTCCACGGGAATGATGTCATGGTGGGCATCGTAGAGCGCCGGGCGCATGAGGTCGTTCATGCCCGCATCGATGATCAGGAAGGTGCGTTCCGGGGCCGGCTTGACGTAAAGCGCCTCGCTCAGGAGCACGCCGGCATTGCCGGCGATGACACGGCCGGGCTCGAGGATCACCTCGACCCCTTTGCCCTCGGTCACACGGGCGACCATCTCGGCATACGCCTTTGGCGGGGCCGGAGAGTCATCATCGCGATACGGAATGCCGAGGCCGCCGCCGAGGTCGAGCCGGCGGATATCATGGCCAGCCTGACGCAGCCGTTCCGCCAGGTCGACAACCTTCAGAAAGGCCTCTTCCATGGGCTTCAGCTCGGTGATCTGGCTGCCAATGTGCACGTCGATGCCGACCACGTCGATGCCCGGCAACTCTCCGGCACGGGCATAGAGCGCCTCGGCCTCGCCCCAGGGCACGCCGAACTTGTCGCCCGCCTTGCCGGTGGAGATATTGGCATGGCCACCAGCGGCCACGTCGGGGTTCACGCGCAGTGCGACCGGCGCCTTCAGGCTGCAGCGCTCGGCCTCGCGCGACAGGCGTTCAAGCTCACCGGCGCTTTCCACGTTGAACTGGTGGATGCCGACTTCCAGGGCGTAGTTCATCTCGTAGCCGGTCTTGCCGACGCCAGAGAACACGATGCGCGAGGCCGGAATGCCGGCGCGGAGCGCGCGTTTCAGCTCGCCGAGGCTCACCACATCAGCCCCGGCACCGAGCCGTGCCAGAGTCGCCAGAACGCCGAGATTGCCATTGGCCTTCACCGAATACGCAATCAGCCTGTCCATGCCCTCGAAAGCAGCATCAATCACCTTGTAGTGGCGACGCAGCGTGGCGGAGGAATAGACATAGACCGGCGTGCCCACCTGTTTGGCGATGTCGCGCAGGTCCACATCCTCGCAGTGCAGGTGGCCGGACTGATAGGAGAAGTGATGCAAGGCGGACTATTCGACCGTGGGTTCGTCGAGGGGCGCTTCCTCGACCGGTTCCGACGGCGATGCCTCCGGGATCACGCCGCCGAATTCGTTGAAGCGAGGGCCCTCAATGGCCTCAGGCTCGTCATCGAAGGCCTCGGCCTCATCGGCAAGCTCCGCCTCCGCGCCGCCTTCCGGTGGTGCGTCTCCGAACAGTGGGGCCGGACGCTCAAGGTCGCCGCGCAGGCCGCAGGCGGAAAGCGCGAGCAGTGCGGCAAGCAACGTAATGGGTTGCGTAAGCTTCATGGCGAGGCTCCGAAAATGTCGCTCTCCCTGACATAGCGCAGGCATCGGGAATTGAAAACTGACACGCCTGTCAGGCGGCAAGCTGCGCCCGCCACCACTCCACCTGTTCACGCACGCGCTCAGGCGCGGTGCCGCCGAAGCTGGTGCGGCTGGCCACCGAGGCCTCGACCGAGAGCACGTCGAAGACGTCGGTCTTGATGCGGGGCTCGACGGCCTGCATGTCGACCAGTTTCAGCGCGTCGAGGTCGACGCCCTTCTCCTCCGCCAGCTTCACGATGGCGCCGGTGACATGGTGGGCGTCGCGGAAGGGCAGGCCGAGCGCGCGCACCAGCCAGTCGGCGAGGTCGGTGGCGGTGGAGAAACTTCTCGCCGCCGCCGCGCGCATGGCATCGGTGTTGAAGATCATGGTCTCCACCATGCCCGTCATGGCGCGCAGGCAGAGGGCCATGTCGTCGAAGGCCGCGAAGGTGATCCGCTTGTCGTCCTGGAGGTCCTTGGCATAGGCGAGCGGCAGCGCCTTCACCGCGCCCTGCAGGGAAATGACATGGGCCCCGAAGGCCGCAGCCTTGCCGCGCACAAGCTCGGCGGCGTCGGGATTGCGCTTCTGGGGCATGATGGAGGAGCCCGTCGACCATTCATCCGATAGCCGCGCAAAGCCGAACTGGCCCGAAGTCCAGAGCACGATTTCCTCCGCCAGGCGCGACAGGTGCGTGCTGCAGATCGCGAGCGCCGACAGGGCTTCCAGCGCGAAATCGCGCGAGGATACCGCATCGAGGGAATTGCGCATGGGTTCGCGGAAACCGAGTGCCCCGGCGGTGGCTGCGCGATCAATGGCAAAGCCCGTGCCGGCGAGCGCCGCGGCGCCGAGCGGGCACACAGCGGTGTTATGCCGGGCCGCGTCCAACCGCACCGCATCGCGCGCCAGCATTTCCACATAGGCCAGCAAATGGTGGCCGAGCGTGATGGGCTGGGCGGTCTGGAGGTGGGTGAAGCCCGGCATGACCGATGCGGCGTGTTCGTCGGCGCGATCGACCAGCGCCGCCATGAGAGCCTTCAGATGCCCGCCGGCGGTGTCGAGCGCGTCCATCACCCAGAGCCGGAAATCGGTCACCACCTGGTCATTGCGTGACCGGGCCGTGTGA
>CAZXWB010000300.1:0-2508 GCA_964644395.1 uncultured Hyphomonadaceae bacterium
TCCTCGCGCAGGTCCTCGATGAAGATGTTCTCGTCGGGCAGGCCCATGCTCTTGGCGCGCTCGCGGGCAGGTTCGAGCTCCTCGCCCTGGCCGAGATCGGCGGTGAAGGTGACCACTTCGCAGCCCATCTCCACCTCCAGCCATTTCAGGATGATGCTCGTGTCGAGGCCGCCGGAATAGGCGAGGACGACTTTCTTGGGTGTGGTGGTCATGGTCTGGTCACTCCGGGTCCTGGAGCCACCTCATGCTGAGGTGCGCGCGCCAGCGCGCCTCGAAGCATCGGGCCACGCGGCACGAACCCTTCGAGGCTTTCCTTCGGAAAGTGCCTCAGGGTGAGGCGGCATTGTGTGCCCCCTCGTCCCCGAAAAAGCCCGGTTTCGCAAGAGGCTGGCACGGCATGGCCTTGTGGGTGCCCCTGTTCAGCCGGAATTCAGGGCGAGAGTGCTCCCATCAGTGACCAATTGGAGGGACGCCTGTCATGAAACGCCTTTTTCTATCGCTCGCCGCGCTGATCCTGCCGCTGTCGGCCGCGGCACATCCTGGACACAAAGAGGGGGACGAAACCTTGATTCACACCTATATCCTGCTCGACCGCACCGGCTCCATGGGCCCGATCTGGGACGAGGCGCTGGGCTCGGTGAATGCCTATGCCAAGTCGCTGGCCGATGATTCCGATGGTCGCGAGGTCGACGGCAAGATCACCGTGGCGGTCTTCGACAGCCAGGATGGCATCCAGTATGACGTGCTGCGCCGCGGCGTGTTGGCCGATGACTGGTCCGACATCACCAATGACGAGGCGAGCCCGCGCGGCATGACGCCCCTGTTCGACGCCATCGGTCGTACCGTGATCGTCGCCGAGGCCGACGAGCCGGAAAAGGCGATCATCGTCATCATGACCGATGGCAAGGAAAACGCCTCGCGCGAATTCGACAAGACATCCGCCAATGCCGCGCTCGACCGTGCCCGCGAGCGTGGCTGGGAAGTGGTGTTCCTCGGCGCCGAATACGCCAATTTCTCCGATGCAGACGCGGTTGGCGTGGTGGGCTCGAAATCCATGGCCATCGGCTCGGGCAACATCCAGGAGAGCATGGACCGGCTCGGCAAGAAGTCCCGCGGCTATGCGAGCGGCGAGGAAGCCGAAATCGAGTTTGATGAGGAAGACCGCGATGTCGCTGGCGAAGACGATGTGAAACAGCGCAAGGGCAACTGACCCGCGCTCTCGCACCACCGCGAGCGACCATTGTCCGTGATCCTGGCGCCGTCAGGGACCAGAAGCGTCCCTGGCGGCGCGCCTGCGTCCAAGCCGTGCCTCGCGCCAGGCGATGTAGAGGGTCGAGGCGACGATTACCGCCGCCCCGAGCCAGATCGACAGGCCCGGCAGCTTGCGGAAGACCAGCGCGTCGGCAAGCGCCGTCATGGGCAGGCGGACATAGTCCATCGGGGCCTGGAAGCTCGCATCGCCGATCCGCATCGCAGTGATGTAGCAGAACTGCGCCCCGACACCGGCGACCGCCATGGCGGTGACGAGCCCCCACTGCGCGGGCGTCGGATCCTGCCAGGTCCAGATCGCGAGCGGCAGGAGGAGTAGGCATGAGGCGATATTGGCCAGCGTCAGCAGGGTCAGTGGCGTGTGCGTCGCCGAAAGCGATTTCACGAGAATGATGGCCAGGGCAAAGCTCGCCGAACTGGCCAGCGCCAGGGCGCTGCCACCATCAATGCCGCCCTCGGGCCGCACCATGATCAAGACGCCGATGAAGCCCACCGCCGTGGCGATCCAGCGCCGCGGACCGACCTGTTCGCGCAGCACCAGCGCCGCCAGTACGACCACGAAAAGCGTGCGCGAAAAGCTGATCGCGCTGAACTGGCTGAGCGGCAGCGCGAAGGCATCCGACAGGGCATAGAGCGACAGGAGGAACCCCATGGTGCCGGCCAGTGAACGCGCCAGGATCGTGCCGGGCCGGTCGGTGCGCAGGACGCTCCAGCCCTGCCTGAACATGAAGGGCATGGTGACGATAAGGGCGATAAGGCTGCGCAGGAAGGCGAGTTGTCCCGGATCGAGCTGGCCGCCGAGTTGCTTGGCCAGCGTCAGGTAGACGGTAAAGCCGGCGGCGGAGGCGAGCATCCAGAGCGCGCCCTTGACATTGTCATGCGGCGGGGTGAGCGCGTTGGGATCGGTTTTTCCGGAGGCAATGCTTTTGGCCATGGAGGCTTTCTCTGACGCGGAACTGGAAGAGGTCAACGCCATCTGGCGGGCGCTGCCGGAGGATCATGTCTGGTGCGGCTGGGCGAGCGTGGGCGATCCGGTCTCGGAAGTGTTCATCTATCGCGCCCGCGCCCATTGGCGACGTTTCCTGCTCACCAAGACCGGCGGGCTGTACCGGCTGAGCGACGAAGCCGGGCGGGTAGTCGCCGCGCATGAGAGCCTGACGGGCCTGCTGGCCGAGGTGGAAGCCATACCGGGCCTGAAGACCCGGCACCCGCCCGCAGAGGGGCTCACCAGATACCGCG
>CAZXWB010000301.1:0-2501 GCA_964644395.1 uncultured Hyphomonadaceae bacterium
ATCCTCGATGTCGGCGGCGTCACCGACCTGCCTGAAAGATAGTGCGGGGCGGCTTGCGCCCCGCGCGCGGAGATTCCACCAATGGGGCCATGACCGACACCGCCCACATCCCCTTTCGGGAGGTGCCTTACCTCCCGGTGCGCCTGAGCGTCACCCGTGATGATGCCGGCCATGTCTACCTGACGAATGACAACCCGCTGCGCCCCGGTCCGGCTCATATGCTGGCGCCCATCCTCTACTGGGCGGCGACCGATCCGGACCGCCTCTGGCTTGCCCAGCGAGACCCCGAGCGGCCGGAGGCGCCGGGCTGGCAGCGCCTGACCTATGGCGAGGGTCTCAGGCGTATCCGCGCCATTGCCGAAGGGCTCCTGCAAATGGGGCTCGGCCCGGGCCGGGCGCTGATGATCCTGTCGCGCAACTCCATCGAGCATGCGCTGGTGATGTATGCCAGCCTGATGATCGGCGCGCCGGTCTGCCCGGCCACGCCGGTGGGCCCGCGCACGCGGGACTATCCCGAACGCCTGGCGGCGGCCGATGAGCTGGTCAGGCCGGCGGCCTTCTTCATCGAGGTGGCCGAAGATTACGCCCACGCCGCCGCCACGCTGGGCACCGGTCGTCCTGTGATCACGGTGCGCGGCGAGGGCGGCACGCATTCGCTGTCGCAGCTGGAGGCGCTGGCGCCGAGCTGGCGCGTCGATCTCGCCCATGACGGGCTCGGCTCCGAAACCCATGCGAAATATCTGCTGACCTCCGGTTCCACGGGCCACCCCAAGGCGGTGGTCCTGACGCATGGAAACATCGGGACGAATGTGAAGATGATCCGATCGGTCTGGGACACCGAACGCCTGGAGGAGATCAGCGGCCAGCAGGTGATGTGTTCCTTCCTGCCCTGGAGCCATTCCCTCGGTGCCAATGCCATCCTGCATTCCATGACCGACTGGGGCGGGGCGCTCCATATCGATTGGGGCGCGCCGCAGCCGGGCAAGGTCGAGACCATGGTGGCCAATCTCAGGGACGTCGCCGTCACCCAGCACACCACGGTGCCGGCGGCCTGGGCCGCGCTTGCCACGGCGCTGGAAACCGACCGCGACATGGCAGAAAACTTCTTCTCCCGGCTGCTGGTCATGTCTTATGGCGGGGCGGCGATGGGCCAGGACCTGTATGAACGGATCCAGCGTGTGGCGGTCGAGGTGACTGGCGAGCGCATTTCGCTCTCGGCGGGCTATGGCGCGACGGAGACGACGCCCACGGCCTCCAATGTGCACTGGCCCAACGACCGTATGGGACTGATCGGCCTGCCGGTGCCGGGCTCGCGCTTCAAGCTCGCGCCGGTGGGAGACAAGATGGAGCTGCGCTGCAAGGGGCCGCACATCATGGCGGGCTATCTGAACGATCCCGAACGCACCGCGGCGGCCTTCGACGCCGATGGCTGGCTGAAGCTCGGCGATGCGGTCCGCTTCGCCGATCCGGACGATCCGGAGAAGGGCCTTGCCTTCGATGGGCGCCTGGCGGAGGAGTTCAAGCTGGCCAATGGTGCCTGGGTGAGCTGCGGCATGGTGCGGCAGGCGGCGGTCAGCGCGTGCGACGGCCTGTTGTCAGACGTGGTCGTGTGCGGCGAGAACCGTGAGAGTATCGCATTGATCGGCTTTCCCGACTGGGCCTGTTGCCGCGAGCGCCTTGGCGCCGGCCTGTCCGGCGTGAACGATACGCGCCTGCACGCGGCCGTGACGGCTGCGATCGAGGCCCATAACCGGCGTCACAACCAGCCCACGCGGCGGATCGGCCGGATCCTCCTGGACGCCGTTGCGCCCGATCCCGCGCGCGGCGAAATCACTGAAAAGGGCTATCTCAACCAGGTCCGCCTGCGCGAAACACGTGAAGACCTTGTGGCTCGCCTATATAGTCGGCACGCGAGCGATGACTTGGTCCTGTTTCGTGAAAACAAGTGATTGTCCGACGCTGTCAGCGCACCCGGGCAAATACTTGGTTTCACGGGCCCGAGGACTTGGCTTTCTCCGCGAAAAGGCCTAATAATACGACTGTCACTTCCCCCTTGTGGCGGCCGCCCGGCCGGGGCGTCAGTTGGTTTCTGATGCTCCGGCGGCGGTTTAGGGCGGGCCGCATTGACGCTGCGTCGCATCCATTACCGCCTAGCCAGCATCCTGCAATCTCCCTAATCAGGGCCCGTCAAGAACAAGAGGGCCCAAATGATGCGTGCTTACACCGAGGGCGAATTCGCTGGCTGGTTTGGTTGGGACAATGACCCTTTCGAGCATGTCAACGGTCCCTTCGCATTTAAAGAGCGCGAAGACGGCGAGATCGAGTGTGCGGTTCGCGTGCGCGAGGACCATTGCAACGGTCACGGCGCCGCCCATGGGGGTTTCCTGATGAGCTTTGCCGATTTCTGCCTCTTTGCCATAGGCCGCAAGGCGCTTGGCGGGGCCGGTGTGACAGTGAGTTGCACCAGCCAGTTTCTGGGGCCTGCCTGGCCGGGAGAGTTG
>CAZXWB010000302.1:0-2487 GCA_964644395.1 uncultured Hyphomonadaceae bacterium
CAGAAAACTCGGACAAACACCACGCAGGAAATTCACCTACCCGAATTCGGCCAATTTTCCTATTTCCTAGCTCCAAGCGGCCGGTTACGCTGGATTCTCGCGCGGCCAATTGGACACCCACAGCACGGGAAGAAATCCTACCCGTATTCGGGGTGTTTTCCTATGGTCAAGCCGCCTGGCGGCCGCTAGCCTGTTTCTCAAGCCCGCATTCAGCCAAGCCGCCATGCCCATGCCCCGCAGTCAGCTCGTCTCGCTTGACGCCACACCGCATTATCACGTCGTCTCCCGGTGCGTGCGTCGGCAGTACCTGTGTGGGGTCGATAGGCAAACGGGCCGGGATTTCACCCATCGGCGAGACCGGATCCGGACCCGGATCTTCGAACTGGCCGAAGTCTTTGCCATTGATGTGTGCGCCTACGCGGTGATGTCCAATCATTGCCTCCTCGCGCTATCGATCGATCAGGCGCGCGCGTTGGGCTGGAACGATCGCGAAGTTGCCCGGCGCTGGATCACACTGTTTGGCGGAACGGCGCTGGTACGAAGCTTCGCCGCCGGCGAGACCCTTTCCGAAGCGCGACTGGCGGCTGCAGCGCGGAAAGTCAACGAATATCGAAAGCGACGGTTCGACATCTCCTGGTTCATGCGATGGGAACCCATCGCCAGAATGGCCAATGCCGAGGACAACGCTTCCGGGCGCTTCTGCGAAGGGCGATTCAAGAGTCAGGCGTTGCTCGATGAAGCCGCGCTGATCGCGGCCATGGCTTACGTCGACCTCAACCCGATCCGCGCGGGGATGGCCCAGACCCCGGAGCAATCCGACTACACCGCCACCCAGCAACGGATACGGGAGCAGGACCCGATGATTGCTGATCAGCGTGAGTCGTGCCTGTCCGATAAATTTTTCATTTGATTTGGGTTGAGGTCTTATTCCAGTATTCGTTGGAATGCATGAAACAAGTCCCCAGTGGTTCCAGCGTCATACGGTGACGAGGTTCCTCCGAAGCGTGTTGAAATAGCCGTAGTTAATCGACCACTTCCGGTCCTTATGGTTGCGAGTCAGATCTACGGCGCGTTTGGCGACATCGCCCCTTATTGTTATACCAAAGGTTCGGAACGAAAATTTTTCTCATGATCTTGGGGGGGGGGTTACAGGTTATTCCCCCGTCAAGATATGATGCTAAATCAGCCCTCCATGGCCACTTCGTAAAAAAAATACGCTCACCCGTGAATCCGCACCAGCACGATTACAAAAAATCCACGCGATCAAGACAGGACTCCGGAAGATGAATATTTCGCCATCGCTTCGATTGAAATCCCTGCACTCGCTGATGCTGGCCGCCGCCTTGGCCTCGGCGCCGGTTTCCGCGCAGGAGACGCCGGTGGAGACGTTGTTTTTCGATGGCCTTGAGGCGTTCGAGCCGGCGCTGATGCGGATCAGCCGGCTGGAGTTGCTGGACCCGCATATCTTCGCCGAGGTGATCCTGTGCGCCGATGTGACCGAGACGTTCAACAGCGAGACCAACGCCGGTCTCAATGGCGACGCCGACGGCGACGGCTTTCTCGACGCCAGCCCGCTGCTGCTGATGGAGCCGTTCGCACCGACGCAGTCGGGCCGGCTGGCGCAGGGCGAGGGCGCGTGCACGGCGCCGGCGGAAACGACCGTGTGCGGTGTCGTGACCGCCGGCGCGCCGGCGCCGTTCGAGCCGCGCGAGACGGCTGTCTGCCGCGGTCCTCTGGCGGGCACGGTCAGCGGCTATATGCCGCCGGTGCCGACGATCGCCGGCCCGTGTTTCACCGAACGCCCCGGCGACCGCCAGCAGGCGCTGGGCGGGGTCGCGCTGACGCTGCTGGACGCGGTGGTGGCGGGCACATACGCGCCGACCAGTCCCGATCGAATCGATTCCGGTCTGCTGCGCGGCTTCGTGCGCGAGGTTGACGCCGAGAACACGCTGATGCCGGGCGACGTGCCGGTGATCGGCGGGCTGCCGCTGGCGACCGTGCTTCCCGGCGGCGCCGGCAACTGCGCCGCCGGCGACGACCGCGACACGCTGGACGGCGAGTTGGGCTGGTGGTTTTATCTGGCGTTCGACTCCGAGCGCGCGCCCGCGCCGTGACCGCGCCGGCGAATGCGAGTTCTTCGGGAGGCGGCACACAGTAGAATGATCGTCAGCAAGCGGCGCATGCAGGACTCCTCGTCGCTGTCCGGGACTATTCGTCGCTGTCTCGAACTATAAAAAAGATAACCTAGTGTGGCATAAATCTCGGCTGCTTTTCGCGGCAGTCTCAGTAGGGTGTGTTGAGCGTAGCGAAACGCACCGGGCAGGTTCGAAAAGATGCTTTTCGCGGCAGGCGGCACTGTCAGCGCTCTGCCTGTCCAAGGTTCTTCCAGTGCGTTATTCCCCGAGAATCGAATCCCAAGACCCCGGGACTTCCCGACTCGACCCTCGTTGCCCTCAGGTCTTGTCTCATGCATTTCAACGAATGCAT
>CAZXWB010000303.1:0-2478 GCA_964644395.1 uncultured Hyphomonadaceae bacterium
TAGAGCCCTGAAACGGAGCGGCCCTGCAGGTGGGCGGAACCTGCAGGGCCATTGACCCGCGACCTGCGGAGGGGAGGGGTCGCCGCGGGCCCGTTTGTGCAAGAGTTCAGCCGGAGAAGGGGCTGGCGGTCTGGGTCAGGGCGAGGGCCATGAAGGCGACAGCGGCGGCTCCCATGAGGGCGAGTGAGAAGATGCGGCCGAATGTGATTGAGCGAGTCATGTCCCTGTCTCCTGTCCCTTCCAATTCCCGAACACCAGCCTGGTTCCGGTACATGGAAATCTTTCTTCCGGCCCGTGCCGGAACGAGGGTGGAGGTGGGGCAAGATTGGGGCATTTTGGACGCCCGCGTCCGGAATAGGCCCCATTCCGAACCGACATGAACTGCCATGGACCGTCCTGTTTGCTCGACAAGTCTCGCGCGCTTGCCTAACCATGCCAGCCAAGGACGCTATGGCGCGGAAAATGGCACGAGGCCGCAATTGAATCCGAAACTGAAATCCTTCCTGAAAATCTGGGGCGTGCCGATCGTGGTCGGTCTGGTCCTGCTCTGGTTCGCGTTCCGCATCATGGAGCCGCCACCGCCAAAGACGATTGTCTTCGCCGCCGGCTCCCCCTCGGGCGCCTATTACCGCACCGCCGAGGCCTATCGCGAGCGGCTGGCGGAATATGACGTGGAGGTGGTGGTGCGCGAAACCGCCGGCTCCGTGGAGAATATCGGCCTGTTGATGGCCGACGAGGCCGATGTGGCGCTGGTCCAGGGCGGGATCGCCTCGGGCATGGACACCGAGAGCCTGCGCGCGCTCGGGGCGCTGTTCAAGGAGCCGCTCTGGGTGTTCATGCGCGCCGATGTGCAGGCCGGTGATCTCGGTGACCTGACCGGCGCGCGGGTGGCGATCGGGCCGGAGGGGTCGGGCACCCGGGCGCTGATGGACGTGGTTCGCAATGAATATGCCGAGGGCTGGCCTGACATTGCCTCACAGCCCCTCGGCGGTGCTGACGCGCGCGAGGCGCTGAAGGCTGGCGGTGTGGACGCCGCTGCCTTTGTGGCCGGCGTGGACGCCTCCTATGTGCGCGAACTCCTGAGCGACGATGCTTATGAATTGCTGCCCTTCGAGCGGGCCGAGGCGATTGCCCGGCGCATTCCCTACCTGTCGGCATCGACCTTGCTGCACGGTGTGGTGGATGTGGGCGGCGACATACCGGCGGAAGACGTCCCGCTGATCGCCACCAGCGCCATGCTGGTGGTCGATGAGGACACCCATCCCGCCATCCAGTCGATCCTGCTCGAGGCCGCCCACGAGATCAATCGCGGCGGCACGCTGATGGCGCCGCCGGGGATTTATCCGAGCCGCGACCTGGTCGATCTGCCGCTGTCGAAGGAAGCCACGCGGTATTACGACCGAGGCCCGAGCTTCCTGCGCCGGGTGTTCCCATTCGACTGGGCGAACTTTCTGGAGCGCACCTGGGTGCTGCTCATCCCGCTCCTGACACTGATGATCCCGCTGGTGCGGATCGCACCGCCGCTCTACCGTTGGCGGATACGGCGCAAGATCTGGATCTGGTACCGCGACCTTCGCGACCTGGAGCACAAGGGCCGCGCGGCGGAGACCGCCGAGGCGCGTCAGGAGGTGCTCGAGGAACTGGCAGACATCCAGGCGGAAACCGGCTCCATCGAGGTGCCGCTCTCCTACACCGATGACCTCTACCGCCTGCGTAACCATATCTCCTTCGTCTACGCCCTGCTGGAACGCCAGGCGGAGGGGCACGAAGCGTGATTTCGTGATAAGGTCCCGGTTCGAGGGAGAACCCCAGTGGCAGACTATGAAATCGTCGAGACCAATCCCCAGCCTTACATCTATATCGAGCATGAGTGCGAATTCGGCCCGGGCATGCAGCCGCTCTTCGCCGGCGCCTTCGGCAAGCTCTGGCAGTTCCGGGAGGCGCACGGCATTGTGCCTGTCGGTCCGCCCATGAGCGTGACCATGCATGTGGCGGTCAACCGCTCCCGCTTTCGCGTTTCGCTGCCCGTCGGGATCGATGACGCGAAGAAGGCGACCGGCGAGATCGCCTACGACACGCTGCCGGCCGGCCGTGCGGTGCATGTCACCCATACCGGCAGTTATGAAAGGCTCGGCGAGACCTATGACGCGCTCATGCGATGGATGGGCGAGAACGGCCACGGCCCCGGCATGCCTTGCTGGGAGGTCTATGTGGACGATCCGGGCGAGGTGCCGGAAGAGAAGCTGCGCACCGAGATTTACATGCCGCTCGCCTGAGGCCCCTTTCCAAGCGACCTCTGCACGCCTACCTTCGCCAGTCGGCGGCGGCTGCCCCGTTCGTGAGGGTCCATCATTCCGGCGACCTTACATTCTCGTCAGGGAGCTGGCAGTCTGGCCGGGATCGTGGTCCCGGCTCACCCGGCGCCCACCTGTTTATCAGGGTCGACGGGAATGATCATGTCCCCACGGCGCATGGTGG
>CAZXWB010000304.1:0-2469 GCA_964644395.1 uncultured Hyphomonadaceae bacterium
CCAATGGAGACCAGCCCGCGCAGCTGGCCGTCCTCGACCACCGGCAGGTGGCGGATGCGCCGGTCGGTCATGCACTCCAGCCCGGTTCCGAGTGTCTCCTTGGGCCCGATGGTGATCACGTCACGGGTCATCGCCTCGCCGACCTTCATCTGCAGCGCGCCCGCGCCGTGCCGCGCGACCCGGCGGACAATATCACGCTCCGACAGGACGCCGGCAAGCGTCCCGTCGGGGTTGACCGCCACCGCTGCACCGATGCGCTTCTCATCCAGCACACGCGCGGCCTCTTCCAGGCTGGTGGTGGCGTCGACGGTGAACACCGACCCGCCCTTGTCCTTAAGGATGTTTTCGATCAGCACCTTGCGTCCTCCCGGTCATGGTATCATGGGGAGCGGCGCCAGCTGGCCCCTTGTCAAAGCGGCGTGGCTCCTTCTGGCGCCACTCTTGGGGGTGAGTGTGCGGAATTCAGCGCGGTCTGGCAAGCGCGCGCGCCGAAAGCGGTTCCCGGGCCAGCAGCCAGAGCGCCAGACCACCGCCGATGAAACCGCCGATATGGGCCTCCCAGGCGATGCCGATCCCGCTCGTGGCCTGCATGCCGCCGGCGAAGACGAAATTGAACAGTACGAAGCCGGCAAGGATCACGCCATTGACCGGTGTCAGCAGCTTCAGGCGGGACCTGCGGAAGCGCGCCGCAAGGATGACCAGCACCGCGCCTGCCACGAGGCCGGACGAGATGCCCGACGCGCCGATCGCGCCGATACCATCGCCGCGGTGGGCCAGGAGATGGGCGAGGCTTGCGCAGACCTGCGAGGCGACAACCACGGCAAGGAAGACGCAAAGCCCCTTGCGCCGGAGCCCGGTCCACCGCGCCACGCCGGACCCTGCGCCCAGCAGCATGCCGGCATTCACGAGCACATGCATCCAGTCCATGTGCAGGAGCGCCGAACCAACCACCGGCCAGGCCGCCGCCAGTGGCCCGCCATAGGCGATGCGCACATCCTCGGCGAAGTAGCGCTCCGGCAGCAGGGCGGAATGGTAGAGCACCCAGTCCTTCGACAAATCCGGCAGCAGCATGAAGATGCCATGGGCAACAAGCACGAGCACCGGCAGGACCAGTGCCACCCAGGGCGCATTGAAGAAGGGCTCCGACGATGGCGGGGGGCTCTGAAAGGCTCTCATGGCCTGTGAAGTAAGCGTCATGCGGGCGCTTGGAAGCCCCAAAACAGGTCCGTGGCTGCCATTTTGCGCCGTTCCGGCACAGTCGCTCGCCCGGAAGGCGTAAATTTAACCCCTTCGTTCGCTTTCGCGCCAGCGGTGTGGCGCATCCTCTGGCACGCGCGTTGCAGATTGGTGCTCACGCAAACCCGGTTGGACACCAAGGATCATGATGACGACCAAAACCACACTCACCACGACGGCGGCTCTTGTCCTGGCTTTGGCGGGCCACGCAGCGGCCACCGCACAAAGCTCGGGGCTTTCGAAATACGAGCGTCCCTACGGCTTCGGCTACGGCCAGGAAGACCGCCCGATTGAGGGCTATGGCCTGCGCGACCGCAATGGCAACCTGACCATCTCCAACGGCCTGATCCAGGGCGGCTCGGGCCTCGGCTACGGGCTCAACACCGAATGGGGCCAGACCGATGGCTTCTTCGGCGCCACCGGCTTCGGCAATGCCAATACCGGCACCGCCATCGGCAACCAGCTGAACGTGATCACCCAGGGCAACTACAACACGGTGATCATCGACTCGACGCAGATCAACAATGGCGACCAGACAGCCGTCCTGAACGGGGAGCTCGACCTCAATGACTAAGATCACGAAGAAATCCCGGCTCCTCGGCGCTGTCGCCGTGGCGGCGATGGCGCTCGCAGGCTGCGTGTCGCCGGTGTCAGGCAATGACGGCCTCTATGCCAAACCGATTGGCGGCGCGCCGGTCACCACCAACCCCACGCCCTATTCCGAGGCCCTTGTCTGCCTCGGCCAGTATGCCCGTCAGAACGGCGTCCGCCCGCCGCGCGTCGCGGTCGGCCGGATCCTCGACTATACCGGCAAGGCCGACATCGAAGGCGGTCGCCGCGTCACCCAGGGCGCCTCGCTCATGGCCATTTCGGCCTTTGCAAAGGCCGGCGCACGACTGGTGGAGCGTTTCGACACCTCGGTTTCGGAACTGGAGCTGAAATATGCCAACAACAAGCTGATCGGCGAGGGCCAGCGCGCCACGCCGGATGCCTTCCGCAAGATCGTTGCGGGCTCCATCCCGGGCTCGGACTTCTACCTCGTCGGCGGCATCACGGAGCTGAACTACAATATTCGCTCGATTGGCGGCGATGCCTTCTTCGGCGATGTCGACGCCACCGACACCAAGGGCAGGGCCGGGCTGTCGCTCTACGTGATCAATGTCGGCCTCGACCTGCGACTGGTGGACACCGAGACCCTCGAAGTGGTCGACGTGATCTCCTACCAGAAGCAGA
>CAZXWB010000305.1:0-2465 GCA_964644395.1 uncultured Hyphomonadaceae bacterium
CATCTCCGCGACGACGGCGGCGTCATTGATGTCGCCTTCGACGAGATGGGCACCGGGGATCGGATCAATGGCCAGCAGGTCGATGCCGACCACAGCGGCTGCCCCCTTCTCCAGTGCCACCTGCACCCAGCCCCCGGGCGCGGCACCGAGGTCCACCACCCTCTGGCCGGCGCGCAGCAGCCCCGCCTTCTCGTCAATCTCCAGGAGCTTGAAGGCCGCCCGCGAGCGGTAGCCCGCCGATTTCGCCTGGCGCACATAGGGGTCCTGCAATTGCCGCTCGATCCAGCGCTTGGAACTTTCCTTCTCGGCATTGTAAGCGGTGACCTTGCGTTTGCCGGTCCGGCGCCCGGACGACCCTGACCCGACGCCTTTGCCGGTCCAGCGGCGTTTCTCGTCAGTCATCACCACCTCCTGTCGGCGCCGCCGCACCGGGGGAACCTCTCCGCTGCGTGCGACGCCTGCGCGACCGTCCGGCCTTTGGCCCGTGCATCATGGACAGCAGGACACCTTCCCGCAGCCCCCGGTCTGCCACGCGGATGCGTGATGCCGGCCAGGCCTCGAAGACCGCATCCAGAATGGCGCAGCCCGCCACGATCAGTTCCGACCGGTCACCTCCGATACACGGCACCGCCCGGCGTTCCGCCAGGCTCATCCCGGCCAGCTGGCGTGTCACGTCGCCGGCTTCGTCGCTGGTCAGCCACTGGCCGTCAACGGCGCTGCGCACATAGCGATCGAGCCCCATATGCACCGCGGCAAGGCTTGTCACCGTGCCGGACGTTCCGATCATGTGACAGGGCGTCTCCAGCATGCGCTCGCGCAGGGCCCGGCCATGGCGGAAGCCGGCAAGATGCTCGCGCGCGACAGCCTTCATGGCGCCGTAGCGCGCTGGTTCGTCCACCGACAGGCACTGCTCGGTCAGGGACACAACGCCGATGGGAAACGTCGCCCAGTTCACCAGCGGCACGCGCGCGAGCATGCCCTTGAGCCCGTTGTTTCGCAGGGGCCGGATATCCACCCAGGACAGTTCCGTGGAGCCACCGCCAATATCGATCACGAGGGCGATCTCCGCCTCGGGGTCGAACAAATTGTGGCAACCGATAACCGACAGGCGCGCCTCTTCCTTGGGCGTGATGATCTTGAAGGACAGGCCGACCTCCTTCTGCACGCGCCGGACGAATTCGCGTCCATTGCTCGCAGCCCGGCAGGCCTGTGTCGCCACGCACTTGACGTGGCCGACGCGCCGGTGGCGCAGCTTTTCCCGTATCGCGCGCAGGGCATCAAAGGCGCGCGCCTCCGCAGCCCTGGTGATCCGGCCCGCCTCGGCCATGCCGGCCCCCAGCCGCACGGCCTGGGAATGGCTGTCGACGGGCTTGAAACCGCCCGGCCGGGCCTCGGCAATGAGGAGCCGGCAATTGTTCGTGCCCAGATCGACCGCACCGTAAAGCGGGGTGTCTCCGGGCGGTCTGGCAGCGCGGCGCCGTTGCCGCTGGCCGCGCTCACGCTCCGGCATGGGAAACTCAACTTTTAATCTCTGTTGCTAACGACGCTAGCACGAGCCCGCGACGATTAGAAACAGTCCGGCGCTTCAAACTGCAGGCGGGGTTTCCTAAACTCCAGACAAAAGCGTAGGGGAGTGGCATGCGACCAATAGAGGCCAAATTCCGGATCGGCGACACGGTGCGCCATCGCCTGTTCCCGTTCCGCGGCGTGATTTTTGACGTTGACCCGGAATTCGCCAATACCGAGGAATGGTACGAGGCGATCCCCGAGGATATCCGTCCACGCAAGGACCAGCCCTACTACCACCTCTTCGCCGAGAATGATGAGAGCCACTATGTGGCCTATGTTTCTGAAGGAAACCTCCTGCCCGATGACAGCTCGCGTCCGGTGAACCATCCCGAGATCGAGGAATGGTTTGACGTGGACGATAACGGCACGCTGAAGCTGAAGAGCGAGGGGGCGAACTAACCAATGGGCTCAAGCGCCTCGAGGATGGCGCTGACGATCTCCACCGGTGTGCCGCGGCCATCGATGCGTTGCCATTGCGGTGCGAGGGCGCGGGGTTCGGCCTGGCTGCGCGCCACCTCGATATCGGCGTCGGAGGCATCGCTCCGGCGCCCACCGACCCGTTCCAGCCGCACCGCCTGGGGCACGTCGAGCCAGAGGCAAGGGACATCCTTGCCAAGACGGTCGCTCAGCGCCTGGCGGGTGTGCGTATCCTGGAAGGTCGCGTCGAGGATCACCGAATGCCCCGCCCCATGGGCGCGCGCGGCGGCATCGAACAGCGCGGTGTAGACACCCGCCCGCGCCTCTGCCCCGTAAGCCGCGTCGCCGCCAAGGCGCGCTTCCGGCGCGATCCCCTGCAGGCGTTTGCGCAGGACATCGCTGCGCAGCAGCCTGGCGCCGGCCGGGCCGGGCAGTTGCGGCGCCAGCGCGCGGGCGATCGTGCTCTTGCCGCTGCCCGA
>CAZXWB010000306.1:0-2465 GCA_964644395.1 uncultured Hyphomonadaceae bacterium
AAAAAAGCCCGACCTTTCGGCCGGGCTTTTCAAATCACTCAGAAAGTCGACGCGAGCCTATTCGTCCTCGCCACCGGCGCGTTCGGCGGCGGCTTCGGCATTGGCTTCCTCGAGTTCGGCCGCCTGTTCGCGGTCGAAATCGGCCTGTTCGTTGCGCAGGGCTTCGATGACGTTCTCACCGGCGGCCTGGCGCTCGGCCTCGTCGCGGGAGCGGGCGACATTGGCCGTGACGGTGACGGCCACATCGGCGTGGACCTTCACGGTCACCTCATGCAGGCCGATGGCCTTGATCGGCTTGTTGAGCACCACATAGCGGCGCTCCACGGGATAGCCGGCCTCCCTGGCGGCGTCGGCGACGTCGCGCGCGGTCACCGATCCGTAGAGCTGGCCGGTGTCGCCGGCCTGGCGCAGCATGACGAAACTCGCCCCGTCAATCCTCCCGCCCAGTTCGCGGGCTTCGGCCAGGAGGCGCTCATTGCGCGCCTCGATGGCGTCGCGCTCGGCCTCGAACTTCGCCCGGTTGCGGGCATTGGCGATCAGCGCCTTGCCCTTGGGCAGGAGGAAATTGCGCGCATAGCCGTTCTTCACCGACACTTCCTCGCCGATGATTCCGAGGTTCTCGATGCGCTCGAGAAGAATGATCTGCATGTCCGGCCTCCCTTATTTCACGACATAGGGAAGCAGGGCGAGCTCGCGGGCGCGAATGATCTCGCGACGCAGGATGCGCTGCTTCTTCTGGCTGACAGCGGTGATCCGGGCGGGTACGATCTTGCCCTTTTCGGAAATGTAGCGCTGCAGGAGCTTGATGTCCTTGTAGTCGATCTTCGGAGCGTTTTCGCCGGAGAAAGGGCAGACCTTCCGGCGGCGGCCAAAGGGACGCCGGGCGGGAAGGTTGGAGATGTTCATGTCGCCTTTGCGGGCCATGGTGTCGGTACCTTCTAGTTGCGGTCGCGGCGGGGACGGCGCTCGTCGCTGCCACCCTTGCGCGACAGCATGGGCGAGGGTTCATCATCGTGGCGGTCAACCTTGTAGGTCTTCACGCGCAGCACCGAATCGTGGATCGCCAGACGGCGTTCGAGCGCGGCTACGCCGGCCGCCGGCATCTCGATGTTTAGAAGGCTGTAGTGAGCCTTCTTCAGCTTCTCGATCGGATAGGAGAGATTGCGCAGGCCCCAGTATTCGGTCTTGCCCACCTTGCCCGACAGGCTTTCCACCATGCCGGAAATTTCCGTGGCAAGCTCCTCGGCCTGCTGCGGCGAGATATCGGGGCGCGACAGCACCACCTGTTCATAGAGTCTCATGTGCCATCCCAGTGTATTGGCAGGCGGCACCTTGCCGGCTGGGGCCGACAGGGTGGTGGACCACGCGCCGCCTGGCGCGGGCCGCCTGCCCGTTAAGTCCGCGGATAAAGCCGAAAACCGGCGCGGAATCAAGCAAAAACTCCCCGACGCGATGCACCGGCTTGCGCCGGGCCGACTTCGCCTCTAGGCGTGCGGGCAGTGATTGGCTGGCAGACAGGGAGAGCGGCTTGGCCGACTTCGCCTTCATCTTCCCCGGGCAGGGCTCGCAGTTCATCGGCATGGGAAGGGCACTGGCCGACAATTTCCTCGCCGCGCGCGAAGTGTTCGAGCAGGTCGATGATGCCCTGTCGCAGGACCTTTCGGGGCTGATGTGGACCGGCAGCGAGGATGACCTGAAGCTGACGGCCAACACCCAGCCGGCCCTGATGGCGGTTTCTGTGGCGGCCATGGCCGCGCTTGCCCAGGAGCACAATGTCAGCGCCGAGAGCGCGCGCTTCGTGGCCGGGCATTCCCTGGGCGAGTATTCCGCACTGTGCGCGGCCGGCGCGATTGGCGTGGCCGACTGCGCAAAGCTCCTGCGCATCCGCGGCGAGGCGATGCAGGCGGCCGTGCCCGCCGGCGAAGGCGCGATGGCAGCACTGCTGGGCGCGAGCCTCGAGCTTGCCGAGAGCCTCTGCCAGGCCGGTGAGGCGGCCGGTGGCACCTGCGAGGTCGCCAATGACAATGCGCCGGGCCAGGTGGTGATTTCCGGCTCCCGGGCGGCGGTGGAGCTTGCCATGGCGCAGGCAGAGGAAGAGGGCGTGAAGAAGGCCGTGGCGCTGCCGGTCAGTGCGCCTTTCCACTGCGCGCTGATGCAGCCGGCTGCCGAGGCCATGGAGCAGGCCCTCGCCGAGGCCCACGTGTCAGCCCCGGTGACCCCGGTGATCGCTAATGTCACCGCCGCGCCGGTCACCGACCCGGATGCCATCCGCGCCCAGCTCGTGGATCAGGTGACCGGCCGGGTGCGCTGGCGCGAAAGCGTCATCGCCATGCACGGTGCCGGCGTCACCCGGATGGCCGAGGCCGGTGCTGGCAAGGTGCTGACGGTGATGAACCGGCGCACACTCAAGGAGATCGAGGGCGTAACACTCGGCACGCCGGAGGAGCTTGCAGCCTTTGCGAAAA
>CAZXWB010000307.1:0-2463 GCA_964644395.1 uncultured Hyphomonadaceae bacterium
CCGGCCCCGAGGATGATCAGGTGTTCGGGCTGCTCGGGCACGGTGAAGATCGTCTCGTTCGTCAGGTAGGGCACCGCGGCCAACCCCTCGATGGGCGGGACGAAGGCGCGCGAGCCCGTGGCGATGACGATGCGCCGCGCCGTGGTCGATGTGGTGGCCGAGACAATCGTCTTCTCGTCGGCAAAGCGGGCGGCTTCGCGGATCACGGTCACGCCGAGGCCCTCGAAACGTTCCTGGCTGTCGACCGGGGCGATGGTGTCGATCGCGGACTGGACGTGCTGGCGGACCTTCGCCCAGTCGGTCTTTGGCGCTGACACCTCGACCCCCATGACCCCGGCCTCGCGGGCCGACTGGGCGGCCTTGGCGACCGAGAGCAGCGCCTTGGACGGCACGCAGCCATAGTTCAGGCAGTCGCCCCCCATCTCGGCCTTCTCGTAGAGAACAATGTTCAGTCCCAGCATGGCCGCGCCTGCCGCGACCGACAGCCCGCCGGAGCCGGCGCCGATGACGACAATGTCGGCCTTCAGTTTGCGGTGTGGCGCAGCACCGGCGCTGTGCGGGGCGGCATCGGTGGGGGTGTGCTCGGGCGCCTGCATGTCCTCGGAGGTGTCGGGCTTGCGGGCATTGGGCTTGGCATCGAATGTGGTCGTGGTCATTGGGGCGCTCCTTCTTCGAGCTTGGCGGCCGCCTTGCGACCGACGATTTTCTTGTAGGCAACGGGCAGGAGGCTCACCACGCCGAGCGCAATGCCGGCGGGGATGAGCTGGCGGGCGACCGAGGCGAGGTCGAGTTCCTCACCCGAGGCGAAGACCGCGCCGGCGCCCGCCCCGATCCAGGTATAGGCCAGCACGCCCGGTACGATGCCAAGCGCCGTGGTCAGGAAGTACCAGTGATACCTCGCACCGAGGATTGCGGGCACGACGTTGGCCACGGGAAAGGGCATGGCGGGCACGAAACGCATGGCAAACATGTAGCTCACCTGGTTCTGCTTGAACTCGCCCTCGATCTTGCGGACATACCTGCCAGCCATGCGCCGCAGCGCGGAACCCAGCGAGGTCTTGGCGGCGAAGAACAGGATGCTGGCGCCAAGCGTGGCACCGGTCACGGTGGCGAGCGTTCCCCCGGCCAGACCGAACATCAGCCCACCGGCAATCGTGATCCAGAGCGCGCCCGGCATCATCAGTGTGGTGACGAGGGCATAGATGGCGATGAAGCTGCCATAGGCGAGGACGGGATTGGCGTCCACGAAGGCGCGCAGGCCCTCATAATTCTCCCGCAGCGTGGACAGCGAGAAGAGGTCGAACAGGCCGAAATACCAGGCCGCACCCAGGGCGGCCGCGATCAGGTAGACCGGCCAGAGCCGGATCCAGATGGAGGTCTTCCGGCCATCGGGTTCAGGTGTGCGGGCGGCATCGGCCGTGGCGGTTGCAGTCGTCATGTCTGTGTCTCCTTTTACGGCCATGTCAGTTTTCGGTGTCATTGAGGTCCCAGTCATACTGGTGACGCTCGATGTCGCGTTCGATGTTGATGCCCTCGACGAGTTCCGGCTCGGCAAATTCCAGGAGGTGTTCGATGACGCCCTCTTCGCTGTCGCCGAAATCCTCGATGAACCATTTGTAGATGCGCGAGACCTTGAGCCCGCCATTCCTGCGGATGGTCACGCCGCGGGGGTGGTTGATGAAGGCGCGGGCGGCGGCGTCGAGCTCGGCGTCCAGTGTCGGCGTGGCCTCCCAGGCCGTGGCGCGCAGGTTCGGACAGCCGATGGACGCGCAGTTGACCATGTAGTGGATGCGCGGCTCGTCCCAGTCCTGGCGCAGGATGCCATGCTCCATCTCGTCCAGGCTGACAAAGCCGCGACCGGCCACCTCGACGCCTTCATCCTTCCATGGTCCGGTGATGTAGCCGGAACGGATCGACTTGACCGGGTAGCGCTCGATGATGTGGCGGATTGTGACGGCATTGTAGAGGTTGGCCCAGGAAACGAACTGCTCCTCGCGCGGCAGGTTTTCCCAGTCCTGGTTGGCGATGCGCTCGATATAGGCGTCGAGCCTGGCCCGGTCGCCGGCATTGTCCTTCAGGGCGGCGTAATCGAACAGGTTGATGCCGTCGGCGGTCGGCAGGATGTAAGCCTGCAGGATCTCGGTCCAGTCGGCGTGGCGGGCCTCAGCGCGCGGGGCGGTCTCGGCGGAGACGGGCAGGGGGCTGGCGCTCTGGGCGATGGCGGCCTGGGCGATGGCCGGCAGGCCGGCGGCGAGCAGCGCGCTGGCAAGGGCGGGACGGAGTTTCATGTCGCTGGTCCTTTCGGGACGGTGGGTGACGTTGGCATGCCCCCTATCTACGCTCGCCCGGCCGGGAAGTCGCATCACGCCCGGTGCCGATACCGTCACGCCTGTGTGAGGCTCTGCGTGATCTGAAACGACGGCATTCATTGACCAATGGTCCCGGCTCCTGTATCCGACGCGC
>CAZXWB010000308.1:0-2462 GCA_964644395.1 uncultured Hyphomonadaceae bacterium
TGGGCATGCCAGCCGTGGCGGAGGGTGAGAACGCGGCGGGAAGCGAATCTGTCCGTATCCTCTATTTCACCGCCGACTGGTGCCCGAACTGCCAGCTGATCGAGCCCCGTCTCGAGGAAGCGCTGGAAACCCTTGCCTCGGACAAGGTGCGGCGCGTGGATGTCGACGTGACCGCCATGCAGACCACCGACCAGATGGCCCAGGCCAATATCTATGCCGACGCGATCCGGACGCTGCAGGAGTCAAAAGCCGAATATCTCTGGGACTATTATGGCGGCTTCACCGGCGTGGCCGTCCTCGTCGCCGCCGACACAGGCGAACCGCTTTCCTGCTTCACCTCGGCGGTGGATGTCGACACCATGCTGAAACGCCTGCGCGCCGACACCGCCAGGGTCACCGCCCTGCCGCCGGGCAGCCGCTGGGACGGGGAAACCGTACCGCCGCATTGCCCCTGAACAGGACACCATAACGGTTGGCCCATGCCGGGCCACTGTGAGCATGCCGGACAGTGCCGGGCGCCGCCGTCCTGCTTTGCGGCCCGCCACTGAGCATTTGCCTGAAGTCCGGCGTCCTCAGATCAGCGCATAGCCGCGGGCATTGATGTATTTCACGAGTTCGCGCGCACGCTCGCCCGGTGCAGGGTGGGTCGACATGAATGCTGGCGGACGGTTGGCCTTGGAGCTCGCATCCATCATTTCCCAGAGACGGACTGCCTGAGTCGTATCATAGCCACCAGCGGCCATGTAATCGGCGCCGAGTCTGTCGGCTTCATATTCGTGTTTTCTGGAGTAAGGCAGAAGCACGCCGAACTGCAGCGCGGCACCGCCAAGGGCAACGATCTCATTGCCATACCTGCTGAGCTCCTCCGAGGAGGCCACGGCAATGGAACCAGCCATCAGCGCGGCCTGGGAGGCGACCTGCAAGGAGGCCCGTTCTGCCGAATGGCGCCCATCAATATGGCCCGCCTCGTGGCCAAGAACCGTCGAGATCTGGTCGTCGCTCTCGGTGAAATCCACCAGGCCCTTGAACACGCCGATCTGCTGGCCCGGCATGACGAAGGCATTGACATCCTTGCTGTCGAAGACCGCCAACTCCCACTCCGAGGGATTGAAAGGCGCGTTCACATTGTAGGTGTTCGCGAGCGCCCTCGAACGGCCCTGAGCTGTCTGGCCCCAGATGTTCAGGATTCGGTCGGTCAAGCGGCGATCATTGACCTGGGGCATCTGGGACTTCATGTCGAGCCATGCGGTCTTGGACATCCGCGCAAGAGACGCATTGTCAAAACCCGGTATGATAAGCTGATTGCGGCCTGTGACCGGATTGGTTGAGCAACTCGCAGCAATCGGGAAGACAGTGCCTGCAGCCAGTCCCTGTATCAGGCCGCGCCGGGATAGGTGTGTCCGCGGCGCTCTCTCGACAAGCTCGGCATCGATTGTCTTCGGAAAACCGTTCTCGTTCAGCTCGATTTCGGTATCAATTGTCTTGGTCATCGGTAACCCTCCTCGCCCCGTCAGAAGCCTTGGACGAGAGCATAAAGCAAGTCAGGGCCGACAGGAATGCCCTGATACAGTTTCCGTTAACTTTGCAAATGCCACCTGAACCGCGGCTGAAGGGCCGGAATCCCCCGGCGGGGAAGCGGGCGACAGAAAGCCCGCCCCATGGCTCCCGGGCGTTCGATTTGCCCTTCACAAAGCCCCTCGCCCGCGCCACTTCTTGGCCATGCTTGAGAAATCCCGCATCGAAAAAGCGCTTAAGGCCCTCTCCCACCCCCGCACCGGTGAGAACCTGATGGAGTCCGGCGTGGTGCAGTCGGTCGTGTTCGAGGGTGGCGAGGCGCTGGTGACGCTGAGTATCGATGCCGCCGACGCCGCGATCATGACGCCGGTCAGGGCGCAGGCAGAAGAGGCCGTGGCGGCGGTGCGCGGCGTGAAGACCGCGCGGGTCATGCTCACCGCCGAGCGTGCGCCCGGGTCCGAACCCGCGCCGGCCCAGCCCACGCCGCAGCTTCACAAGCCCTCCGGCGCGCCGGCACGAGCCCAGCCCAAGCCCTCACGCCCTGCCCCGCCGACGCCGGACCCGGTGCCGAATGTCTCCCATGTCATCGCCGTGGCCTCGGGCAAGGGCGGCGTCGGCAAGTCCACCACCAGCGTCAATCTCGCCGTGGCGCTCAGCCAGCAGGGCCTCAGCATCGGCCTCGTCGATTGCGACATCTATGGCCCCTCCATTGCCCACATGCTGGGGCTTGAGGGCCGCGCGCAGGTCAATGACGAAAAACAGATCCGCCCCCATTTCGCCCATGGCCTGGCCACCATGACCATGGGACTCCTCATGGATACCGAACAGGCCGCGGTCTGGCGCGGGCCCATGGTGATGAAGGCGACGCAGCAGCTCCTGATGGAGGTCGACTGGGGCGAGCGCGGGCCGCTTGACGCGCTGATCGTGGACCTGCCGCCCGGCACCGG
>CAZXWB010000309.1:0-2457 GCA_964644395.1 uncultured Hyphomonadaceae bacterium
GACACTTGGCCTGGTGGCCTTTGCAGAGCGGGATGATGGCACGATTTGGGCCGCGTTGCCCAATGCCAATCCGATCCAGGAGGCTAGGAGCGAGGCGGCGATTCAACTGACGCACGCTTATCACTGGGACGCGCTCGGCGCGGGCGTCTGCCCCAACGGCAGCGACGGCAGCTCGACGGCCTATGGGGACATCGAGGGCGTGACAACGTTAGAGGCCGATCCGAATGGACGCGCTACCACGGCGACGACGCCGACCGTTACATCCGCCGCCGGCTTGATGCCCGTCGGCGACGGCCAGACCATCCCCTATACCTTCACCTACCGCAATCGAGGCACGATCACCGCCACCGGGCTGCTGCTCGATCTCGCCGCGTCGGGCGCGCTGCGCTTGGTCGGCGCTGTTCAGCGCCCCATCCCCGACGTCGCGCCCGGCGAGAAGGCCACTTTGCGCTTCGAGGGCGTGGTGGATACGACGCTCGGCAGGGAGCAGGCCGTGGTCGCCGCGCGGGTCAGGCCCGCTGCTGATTCATCCGGGCCGCCGTTAGATCAGCGGTGGCTCGCCCATCCTGTGGATAGCGCCCCCCCCGTCTTCTTCGGCCTGCAACAGCCAGGGTATCTCGTCGGCGCGGGGGCGACGCAGTTGCGCGGCTACGCCCACGATGCGAGCGGCGTGACCGAGATGCAGATCGAGATCCGCACATCCGAAGGCGGCGCGACCGAGGCGCTCGCCTGCCCGGACGCGCGGCCATACGACGGGCGCTGGGCCTGCCCGTGGGACGCGAGTGGATTCAGCGATGGGACGGAGGTCGAGGTGCGGTTGCGGGCGGTCGATGGCTTGGGCCAGACCAGCGATTGGAGCGCGTGGCAGCCGCTGCGGGTGGATGACGCCCCGCCGCTGGTCACGTTAGATGCGGGGGCCACCAGCGTCGTCTCCGGCAGCCTGGTGCGCGAAAACGCCTTCACCTTAGGGGGCGACGTGACCGACGCGGGCGGCGTGGACGCGGTGCAGGTCTGCGCCGATAGCGGCGC
The DNA here is from genome assembly GCA_964644395.1 of uncultured Hyphomonadaceae bacterium. Classification (GTDB taxonomy): domain Bacteria; phylum Pseudomonadota; class Alphaproteobacteria; order Caulobacterales; family Hyphomonadaceae; genus JBGSUF01. Next base: position 1,030 of record CAZXWB010000309.1, read on the forward strand.
GTGTGAGCAGGCGGTAGTTTCGCTGGAGAACGCCCTCTCGGCTGTGTCGGTGGAGGATGTACCGACGGCTACCCTCCCCATTGACGCCGGCATCACCTGCGGCAGCGGCGCGATCACGCGCACCTTCTGGGTCAGCGAGAATTTCGCCATCGGCCAGGTGAATCTGGGCCTGAACATCGCCCACGAGCGCCGCGACGACCTGGTGGCGGTGCTGGCCTCGCCCGCCGGGACGCGGGTACAGGTGTTGGGCGGCGACGATGATCCCACTACGGCTTACGCCAACTACGCCGTCACGTTGGCCGATGTCGCCTCGGCGGGGCTGTTCGACGCGCGGGGCGACGACGCGCTGGCCAAGGTCTACGGGCGGGCGGCGCGGCCCTACGAGCCACTGGCGGCCTTCCAAGGCGAGGATGCGGCGGGCGCGTGGACATTGCATATCTGTGACGAAAACGCTGATCCGGATGACGGCGCCTATCAGCGCGGGCGATTGACGCTCGCGCCCCGGCACAGCGCGGCCGCATCCGGTCGCTGGACAGCGCGGGTCTCGGCGGGCGCGGGGGCGTTGGATTACGCGCGGCGCACCTTCACCATCAGCGCCGCCGATGTCGTGGACAACCGCAGCCGCGATCCCGAAACCGGCACACTGATCTGGGATCACACGCAGCAACTCAGCGTGTGGGTGGACAACGTCGCGCCGGCGATCACGATGACGGGCGCCCTCACGCGGCCAGGAACGCTGGCCGAGGTTGAACTTGGTGAGATGACGACCATTCTCAGCGGAACGGTCAGCGACGGCGGGCCGAGCGCCGACGTCTTTGTCCACATCCAGCAGCCGAACGGCAGGCTCTCCAAGCGGCAGGCAGCGCGCGAGGGTGACCGCTGGTGGTTCGATTGGCAGCCGCTGATCAACGGGCAGTACACCATGTGGATCAACGCCCGCGACCTGGCGGGCAACGTCGCCCGCATCGGCCCGTTCCAGATGACAACCCTGCGCTATCTCTACGTGCCATTGGCGCTCAAGAATTTTTCGTCAGGCCAAGAATGGTCGCGCGTGTATCTGCCGCTGGTGCTTAAGAATTATTAACTGGAGTTTTCCATTTGGCCGTAACAATTCACAAGTGCATCAATAACACGAGTGAGTTGAAGGCTAAAACGTGCTTCTTTACGCACATTTGTGGCTTTTCAAGCGGCTTCAAAGCAGGTTCTCTGGGATTTCGCATGGCCCCCACTACATTTAGGAGTATGGTGTAATGGAAAGTAGAATGTTTAACACTATGGGCCACAAATCGCGTGACATGATGTCACGGGCCATGCTATTTGAACTGCCAAAGGCCAAACTAAACCACTACCGGCTTCAGCCGGTAGTGGTTTAGTTGGAAAAGGGTCTCTTCTGGCTGGCTGATGCAGCCCTGCAACGTGTTTTTGCCT
>CAZXWB010000310.1:0-2448 GCA_964644395.1 uncultured Hyphomonadaceae bacterium
ACTAATAAATAGGTTGACGAGGAGGAAGATATGAGCTTTAACCCTTTAGCCATTGGTATCGATTTAGGCGGCACCAAGATCAGCACCGGCTTGGTGGATGCCGCCGGCAACATTCTGGCCCACGATTATCGCGCCACTCGGGCCAGTGAGGGCCAGGAAGCCGTCGTGGGGCGCATGGTAGAAGCCGCTCATCAGGTGATGGCGGAAGCCGATGTAACTCCATCACAGACGGCGGCTGTGGGCGTCGGTGCCCCCGGCCCGATGGACCTGCAAGCCGGCGTGGTGGTCGCTCCCCCTAACCTGCAAGGCTGGGAGCGCGTGCCCCTCAAGCGGCTTATTGAGGATGAGCTGGGTCTTGAGACATTCTTGGAGAATGACGCCAACGCGGCCGCCCTGGGCGAGCATCGCTTCGGCGCGGGGCGCGGAGTGCAGCATATGATCTACGTCACGGTCAGCACCGGCGTCGGCGGCGGCATGATTTTCGATGGAAAGCTCTACTACGGAGACAGCGGCATGGCGGGCGAGATAGGCCACATCACCATTCTGCCCAACGGGCCCCTCTGTGGATGTGGAAATCGCGGCTGCTTGGAGGCACTGGCCTCCGGCACGGCCATCGCGGCGCGCGCCCGCGAGAGAATCGCTCGCGGCGCATCCACCCTGATCGCCGAGATGGTCGAAGGTGACATGGAGCTTGTCTCCGCCAAAATCGTGGCCCAGGCCGCTCAGCAGGGTGATGTCGAGGCCCAGCAGATCCTGACCGAAGCGATGACCTACCTGGGAATTGGAATGGCCAATCTGGTCAACCTTTTCAATCCCCAACTGATCGTCATCGGGGGCGGCTTGATCAACCTGGGCGAAAAGCTCTTCGGAGCTGTGCGACGGGGCATCGTTTGCCACGCTATGGAGGCCTCGGCCTCGGCGGTGAAAGTAGCGCCAGCGGAATTGGGCGATAAGGTGGGAGTTTTGGGAGCGGCGGCGGTAGCGCTGACCTCCATTGCTTGAATTCGTGCCTTATGCCTAAACTTCCGTTCTGTGTTATAATGCAAGTAGCTAAACGCACATCAATAGGCCGCTAAAACTTCCGATGAAAGGAGGTAACCAATGTCCGAGTTATCCGTTCGCAGACCCGCCGTTGCCGGTCAATTTTACCCCGGAACCCCGGATCGGTTGCGGAAGCAGATTCATACCTATCTCGATGACGCCACGCTACCCGAAGATTTAGGCCAAGCGCGCGCCGTCATCGCGCCGCACGCTGGATATGTCTATTCCGGCCCCACCGCCGGATACGCATTCAAGGCCCTGGAGGCATTGCCCCAGAAGGAATGGACCATCTTTCTTCTCGGCCCAGCTCACCGCGTGCCCGTCAGCGGCGTGGCGCTGGGGAGTTACTCTGCCTTCCGCACACCGTTGGGCGACGCCCCCATCGCCAGCGAGCGAGTCGAAGAAATGCTGGCCCGCTCTTCCCTCTATGTCCGCACGCCACAGGCACACGAGCCGGAGCATTGCCTTGAGGTCGAGGTGCCCTTTTTGCAGACCGTGCTGCCCGATTTTCGGCTGGTGCCTATGCTCTTTGGTCAGGTCGATCCCCGCAGAGTCTCCACCGACCTCGTGGAGCACATCGGTGAGGATGACTTGCTCGTCGTCTCCAGCGATCTGAGCCACTTCTACACATATGATCAGGCCCAGCGCCTGGATCAAGCCCTCCTGGACGCGCTTCTGGAGAGCGAACAGATGGAAGTGCTCCAAGGCGAAGCCTGTGGCCGTGCGCCGATTGCGACCCTGATGGGCATCGCCCGCCGCAAGGGCTGGGAGCCACATCTCCTGGATTACCGCACCTCCGGTGACACCGCCGGCGATAAGCACAAGGTCGTGGGCTACGCCTCGGTCGCTTACACGGAATGAGCGCGGGACAGACAAGTAACGCAACTTAGATAAAGGAGCTCTCACAATGGAAAGCATGGCGAATTATTCAAGGAAAGAAGCAAGTGTGGCAGCGCCTGTTGCCGTACGCGAAGCTTGGGGGATACGCTGGTCGTAGAAATGATCCCCTGGCTTCAGGAGATGATCCGCGAGTACGGCGTCCCCCGCGATGAGTATCGGGAGGTGTTGTCGCGGCTGGATTCGCTGGAGAAAAGCGTCTCGCAACTCGACGAGAAGCTGTTCCGGACGCGAATGGAGTTCAAGGAAGATATGGGCCAATTGCGCCAAGAGATGAACGAGCGCTTCGACAATGTGAACGGACGCTTCGACCAAATGCATGAACGCTTCGACGACATACAGCACCAGATGGTTGTGCAGACCCGCTGGCTCGTCGGTTCTTTGACCGTGATCGGCACCATAGTCAGCGTGCTGCTGGCTATCGCTCAGTTTACTCCTTAGACTGACCGGCGGCGACTGGGTTTTCGAAGCGATTCAAAAATCGGCGGGTATGGAAACCCGCCCTACATC
>CAZXWB010000311.1:0-2442 GCA_964644395.1 uncultured Hyphomonadaceae bacterium
CCGCAGGACTGCCTGGCCACGGTGGGCGCGGTGTCGAACCCGGACCACATGAACCAGAACCTGTCCAAGGCTGGCCGCAACCGTCACAAGGGCCGCCGCCCGCATGTGCGCGGCGTGGTCATGAACCCCTTCGACCACCCCCATGGCGGCGGCGAGGGCAAGTCCTCCGGCGGCCGACACCCGGTTACGCCCTGGGGCAAGAAGACCCGCGGACCGAAAACACGCAACAACAAGACGACGGACCGCCTGATTGTCCGCCGCCGCAACGCCAAGAAGAAATAGGGAGCCGGATAGAGATGCCACGTTCCGTCTGGAAAGGCCCGTTCGTCGATGGCTACCTTCTGAAGAAGGCCGCCGCCGCTTCGGAATCCAAGAAGCGCGAAGTGATCAAGACCTGGTCGCGCCGTTCGACGATCCTGCCGCAATTCATCGGCCTGAACTTCCAGGTCCACAATGGCAACAAGTTTGTTCCCGTCACCGTGTCCGAGGAAATGGTGGGTCACAAGCTGGGCGAGTTTGCGCCGACGCGTACCTATTACGGTCACGGCGCGGACAAGAAAGCGAAGCGGAAGTAGCGATGTCGCAGAAGAAGAACCCGCCCCGCCAGGCCTCCAATGAATCGCGCGCTGTCCTGCGCATGCTGCGCGTCAGCCCCCAGAAGGCCAATCTGATCGCCCAGTCCATTCGCGGGCTGACGGCGGAGAAGGCCATCAACGAGCTGACCTTCTCGCGCAAGCGCCATGCCGCCGATGTGCTCAAGCTGCTGAAATCGGCGGTGGCGAATGCCGAGAACAATCACGGCCTCGACATCGACTCCCTCGTGGTGGCGGAGGCCTATGTCGGCAAGAATCTCACCATGAAGCGCTTCCGCGCCCGCGCGCGCGGCCGCGGCGCGCGCATTCTCAAGCCGTTCTCGCAGGTCACCATCGTCCTGCGCGACACATCACAGGAACCGGACATCCGGGAGGCCGCATAATGGGTCAGAAAATCAATCCGATCGGCCTGCGTCTCGGCATCAACCGGACCTGGAATTCTCGCTGGTACGCCGACAGCGCCGAGTATGGCAAGCTGCTGCACGAGGATCTCAAGATCGAGAAATATCTCAAGAAGCGCCTGAAGCCGGCCGGCGTGTCGAAGATCATCATCGAGCGTCACCACAAGCGCTGCGTGGTTACCATCCACACCGCGCGCCCGGGCCTCGTCATCGGCAAGAAGGGCGCCGACATCGAGGCGCTCCGCCGGGACCTGTCGAGGATGGTCGAGGACGAGGTCAAGGTGAACCTCGTGGAGATCCGCAAGCCGGAGATCGACGCCACCCTCGTGGCCGAGGACATTGCCCGCCAGCTTGAGCGCCGCGGCTCGTTCCGCCGGGCCATGAAGCGTTCGATCCAGTCCTCCATGCGCCTCGGTGCCAAGGGCGTGCGCGTCATGGTGTCGGGCCGGCTCGGCGGTGCGGAGATTGCGCGCACCGAACAGTATGCCGAAGGGTCTGTGCCCCTGCACACGCTGCGCGCAGATATCGATTATGGCCATGCCGAAGCGGATACGACCTACGGGATCATTGGCATCAAGGTGTGGATCTACAAGGGCGAGATCATGGAGCATGATCCCATGGCCCAGGACAAGCGCCTGGAGTCCACCGGCCAGTCGCGCGCCCGCAATTCCGACAATCGTGGTCCGGCCTCCGGACGTGAGCGCGGCGAGCGCCGCCAGCCTGCAGGAGCCTAAGCCATGCTGCAGCCGAAGCGCACCAAGTATCGCAAGGCCTTCAAGGGCCGCATCAAGGGCAACGCCAAGGGCGGTTATGGGCTGAATTTCGGGTCCTACGGCCTGAAGGCGCTGGAGCCGGAACGCGTCACTGCCCGCCAGATCGAGGCGACCCGCCGGGCCATCACGCGCTCCATGAAGCGCCAGGGCAAGGTGTGGATCCGCGTCTTTCCGGACACGCCGGTGTCGGCCAAGCCGATCGAGGTCCGCATGGGCAAGGGCAAGGGCTCGGTCGACCGCTGGGTCGCCCGCGTGAAGCCCGGCCGGATCCTGTTTGAAATCGACGGCGTGTCGGAGGAGGTCGCCCGCGAGGCGCTTTCGCTCGGCGCGGCCAAGCTGCCGATCAAGACCAAGATCGTCCAGCGTGTCGGCGAAGCCGCTGCGGCCTGAGGAGTTTGACGATGAAAGCTGAAGACATCCGGGCCAAGACCGAGGACCAGCTTCTCGAGGAACTCGTGAAGCTGAAGAAAGAGCAGTTCAATCTGCGTTTCCAGCAGGCCACCGGCCAGCTGGAGAAAACCGCCCGCGTGCGCGAGGTGCGTCGCACCATCGCCAGGATCAAGACGATCCTGCGCGAGAAGACGCAAACCGGCGCTGCGTGAGATAGAGGAGAGGCGAAATGCCCAGGCGGATTCTGGAAGGCGTGGTGGTCTCCACCAAGCAGGACAAGACGGC
>CAZXWB010000312.1:0-2429 GCA_964644395.1 uncultured Hyphomonadaceae bacterium
TCCGCACCCATCTGGGCCTGCAGGCACCGATCTACGAACCCACCGCCGCCTATGGCCATTTCGGCCGGGAGCCCGGCGAAGATGGCAGCTTCAGCTGGGAACGCACCGACATGGCGAAGACGCTGGCGGGGCTTTAAGCGGTCGGGCGCACATTCCACTCATCGAGCGACACCGTGCGGTCCGGACTGACGCCGAGCACGCCATAGGCGCCGGTCTTGAGCTTCAGGTCGCCTGTGCCCGACCGGACCCCTGCGGCGATGAGCGCAAACCGGGCGATGCCATTGCTCGTGACCACGAGCACGGCCCCTGAGGCACCGGTATCGCTCACCGCGGCGAAGAAGGCCCGCCAGGCCGCGATGATCCCGTCGGGATCGACCTGCCAGCCGGGCGGCACCACCGCGGCGGTCTCCCAGGCCTCCAGCGCGTCGACGCCGATACGCGCGATGACCTTCTCCTCGGGCTGGTTCTCGTCGGGTCCATAGTCGATTTCGCGCAGGAAATCGGCGAACCGCAGCGCCGGCGGACGGGACTGGGCGGCGAGGATGGTTTCGGCGGTTTCGCGCGTGCGCCTGAGCGGGCTCGAAACGGCTTCGGTGAAGACCACGCCCTGCTCGCGGAAATGCGCTGCAAGCTTCTCGGCCTGCGCCCGGCCCGATTGCGACAGGGCAAGGTCGGTACGCGCGCCGACGCGCGTCACGACATCGCCGGTGTCGAAGGTGTTGCCGTGGCGGACAATATAAATCCGCCGGCTCAAGACAGGGGCTCCAGGTGCGGATCGCCATGGGCCGCAATCAGCGCTTTAGCGTGTTCGGCATCGCCGGGCGTGTCCACGCCCCACATGGCATTCGGCGCGCCGGAGACCTCCACGGCATGGATGGTCATGCCGTTCTCAAGGAAGCGCAACTGCTCCAGGCCTTCCAACGCTTCGTAATGGCCGACGGGCAGGCCGGTGAAACGCTCCAGCGCGGCCAGCCGGTAACCGTAAAGCCCGACATGGCGATAGACCGGCGACAGCGGCGCGCGCTCACGCAGCCTGTCTTCCTTTCGGATCGCGGGCAGGACCTGTTTGGAGAACCAGACCGCCTGCCCCGATGGCAGGCGGATGCATGTGGTGCCGCTGAACGGCTCGCTCGCCTTCTGGGCGCGCACCGTGTCGAGCGCCTCCCAGCCCATGCGGATCACCGGCGTGATGACATCGGCGTCGATGCCCGACGCGGCCGCCTCGATCAGGGCGCTGACATAGGCAGGCGGCGTAAAGGGCGCATCGCCCTGCAGGTTGATAACGAAGTCCGGGGCGGCGCCGAGCGCGCGGACCGCCGCAAAGGCCCGGTCGGTTCCCGATGGCAGCGCAGCATCGGTCATCACCGACGGCGCGCCGATCCCGGCGGCATGGTCCATGATCGCCTGGTCATCGGTGCCAACGACATAGGAGACGCGGTCCCGGCCTGCGGCCACCCGTTCGGCGATGCGCACCACACGGGCGAGCAGGCTGACGCCCGCAATCTTGTGCAGCGGCTTGGCCGGGAAACGGGTCGATCCCATGCGCGCCGGGATGACGATGAGCACGTCCATGACAGGATCCTCCCTGAGCCTGCCGCGATTAACGAAGCCCACCGGGACATGCAAGCTTGCCCGCCCGCTGGCTGACGCGTAATCGGCAGCGCAACAACCAAGGGAGCGCGTGCCATGACAATTTACACCTTGCCCGGCGATGTGACGATTGGCGAGGGCGCGCCCCTCTGCGTCATGGCCGGCATGAACGTGCTGGAAAGCCGTGACCTCGCCCTCCGCATTGCCGGGCACCTGAAATCGGTCTGCGAGCGGCTGTCGCTGCCCTATGTTTTCAAGGCAAGCTTTGACAAGGCCAACCGCTCCTCCATCGCCTCCTATCGCGGACCGGGTCTCGATGAGGGGCTGAGGATCCTCGAGGATGTGAAAGCCGCCCACGGGGTCCCCGTGGTGACCGACTATCACGCACCGGACCAGGCCGAGGCCGTGGCCGATGTGGCCGCGGTGGTGCAACTGCCCGCCTTTCTCGTCCGCCAGACCGACCTGGTGGTCGCCGGCGCGAAGGCGACCGGGGCGCGTGGCGGCTGGTTCCATGTCAAGAAGGCCCAGTTCCTTGCGCCCTGGGACTGTCGCAACATCATCTCCAAGTGCCGCGAGGCCGCGCCTGAACTTCCCATTATCCTGTGCGAGCGCGGCACGAGTTTCGGATACAACAATCTCACCGTCGACATGCTGGGCATTCCCGCCATGAAGGCACTCGGCGTGCCGGTGACCATCGATGCCACCCATGCCGTCCAGTTGCCGGGTGCCGATCCGCGCACCCAGGGCAGCTCAACCGGCGGTCGGCGAGAGGGCGTCCCCGTGATCGCGAAGGCCGCCGTCGCCGCCGGTGCCGATGGTGTCTTCCTGGAGTTTCATCC
>CAZXWB010000313.1:0-2415 GCA_964644395.1 uncultured Hyphomonadaceae bacterium
GACTACGCCCCAGGCATCGTTCTGATCGGTCTTTCCCCTCACCCCAGCCCTTTCCCCAAGGGGGAGAGGGATTCGGAGGGGGAAATCCTCTTCACTGCCGAGACCACGGTGCAGGCTTTGCGTGTGCCGGTCGGTCAGGAGTGCGCCGCATTGGAAGCGCTGCGCCAGGATCCCAACGTGGCCTTCGCCGAGCTCGATTACGCCGTTCGCGCTACAGACTTCCGATTTCTGCAAGAAATCGGAAGTCTCATTCCCAACGACCCCGGCTGGGCCAACCAATGGGGTCCGGCCAAGATCGACGCGCCGGCAGCCTGGGACATCATCACCGGCACACCGGACACCATCATCGCCGTGATCGACACTGGCGTCCTGCTCGACCACGAGGATCTGGCCGAAAACATATGGACTAATCCAGGCGAGATACCCGATAACGGCATCGACGACGATGGAAATGGCAAGACGGACGACGTCTGGGGCTGGCGTTTCTATCACGAATGGGACGGGGAGAATTTCGTGCCGGGCGAGGATAACAAAGTCGTCGATGACCATGGCCACGGCACCCACGTGGCTGGCATCGCCGGGGCGCGAATCGACAACGGCGTGGGCATCGCGGGGATGGCCGGCGGCGCGCGACTGATGACGGTCAAGGTGCTGGACGCCAGCGGCGAAGGTTGGTACTCCGATCTGGCGCAGGGCATCATCTACGCGGTGGACAACGGCGCGCGGATCATCAACCTCAGCGTGGGTGGGGAGCCTTCGTCGGAGACGTTGCAGCAGGCGGTGGATTATGCTCACGCTCACGGCGCGGTGGTGGTGGCCGCCAGCGGCAATGACGGCGGCGCGGTGCTCTATCCGGCCGCTTGCGAGCGCGTGCTGGCGGTGGCGGCCACGGATCAGAGCGATCAACGGGCTTCTTTTTCCAACCACGGGCCGCAGGTGGACGTGGCGGCACCGGGTGTGAGCATCTACAGCACCGGCTATCAGGGCGACTACTTCAGCCAGTCGGGCACGTCGATGGCTACCCCACACGTCGCAGGGCTGGCGGGCTTGATGTGGAGCGCGCGCCCTGACCTGACGGCGGCGCAGGTGTCCGAGGTGATCACCACGACCACGCTCGACGTGAATCAGGGCACATATCCCGGATGGGACGAGTATCTGGGCTGGGGCCGGATCGATGCTATGGGCGCGCTGTCGGCATCGATGGAACTCCCTTCAAATGAGTACGGCGTGGAGCTGGCGCCGCTGACCGCAACCCTCTCCGGCAAACCCGGCACGGTCGTGACCTACACGCTCGCGGTGAGCAATACGGGCAGCGCTGACGATGCGTTCAGGGCTACTGTAAGCGGCAATGCTTGGGAGACGAAGCTCTCGGCGGTTTCCATCGGGCCATTGGATGTCGGCATCACCGAAACTTTGGCGGTGGGCGTCAGTATCCCGCTGACCGCAACGGTGGGAGCGACCGACACGGTGACGGTGACCCTCACATCGGTGGGCGATCCTGCTAAATCGGCAAGCAGCACGTTGACGACGACCGCGCTCGCGGCGCCTGCGACTTATGGCGTCGAGGTAATGCCACCGACCGCGACCCTCTCCGGCAAACCCGGCGCAGTTTTGACCCACACGCTAACGGTGCGCAATAGGGGTAACGTCAGCGACACTTTCGATGTGAATCTAAGCGGCAACGCTTGGGGTGCTGACACTTCTTCCAAGGCCATCAGCGCTCTGGGTGCCAGCGCCGCCGAAACGCTAACCATCCACATCAACATCCCGATGACTGCGACTGACGGGTTGACTGACACAGTGGATGTGAAGGTCACATCGGTGAGTGATCCCGGCGCGTGGGATAGCAGCACCTTGGTTACAACGGCCCTTTGGTATAAACTTCACTTGTTGCTCATCTTTTGCTCCTCGCAGTAGATGGCCATTTCTCCCCACGCCAGATAGTGATGCCGGTTGCTCTTGACCGAGAGCGTAACCCAGGTCACTTCTTCCAATCCCCTCCACACCCTCTCAGGGACGGTGCCATCCGCGAGACATGGCATCTCAGCCGGGTCTGGCGCTCGGGTGCTCACGTCCACGATTTCTATCAGGGCGGTGTCAGTGTTCAGACGACGAGCGAGATCGGCGCGGGCCATCTGCGCGGGCATCGGCGTGGCCTGTTCTTCTACCGCGGGCGGGCGTTGCTCGGTCGGCCGGGGCGAGGGTTGCACTGTGCTCGTATCTGTCTGGGGAACGGTCGGCGCGGGGGATGATTCGGTGCCGCGCGGAGTGGCGGTTCCGGCGACACAGCCTGCGATCAGCCCGATGGTTATCATCAGCGGTAGTAACGAAACTTTCGCGAACATATTTTTCACCTCTATTATGGACTGGAAATAATAGCTCACCTCCATCGCTCCCGCTGGATTGCCAAATCCA
>CAZXWB010000314.1:0-2389 GCA_964644395.1 uncultured Hyphomonadaceae bacterium
GTACGCCGGCTTCTGTTTCGAGCCGCAGTACTTCCCCGACGCCCCGAATCAGGACAGCTTCGTCACACCCCTCGTCGAACCGGGGAAGCCCCTCGAGCACCGGGCGGTTTTTCGGCTTTCGGTGGAGTAGGACGACAGGTGGCATGGTGCAGAACACCGACGTCGCCTACGGCCAAACCACCCTTCCCCAAGGGATTCGCTCTCGGTTCGTAGACAACAACAACGGATGCAGGATGCACGTCCTCGAGGCCGGGTTCGAAGCGCCGGGGCTTCCCTGCGTCGTGCTCCTCCATGGCTTTCCCGAGCTTGCCTACAGCTGGCGGAAGCAGTTGCTACCCCTTGCCCGGGCCGGGTACCACGTGGTCGCCCCGGACCTGCGCGGTTACGGACGCAGCTCGGGAACCGAGGTCGCCTTTGAGGACGACCTATCCCCCTTTACCCTCTTAAACCACGTCAGCGACACCCTCGGGCTGGTACGGGCGTTAGGGCACGAGGATGTCGTCGCGCTAGTCGGGCACGCCTATGGATCTCCCGTCGCCGCCTGGTGCGGGATGATAAGGCCCGACGTCTTTCGCTCAGTCGTGATTATGAGTGCGCCCTTCGCAGGTGTCCCGCCCCTCGCCGGGGAGTCCGTCGAGAGCATCTTCGACGAGCTCGCTGCGCTCCCGGTCCCCCGGAAGCACTACCAGAGGTACTACGCAACGCCCGAGGCCAACGAAGACATGTGGAACGCCCCCGGGGGTATTCACCATTTTCTCCGGGCCTACTACCACGTAAAAAGCGCCGACTGGAAACAGAACGAGCCGTTCCCCCTCGAGGCTCGGACCGCCGACCAATTGGCCAAGCTGCCGCGCTACTACGTCATGGACCTGGGTAAAGGGATGCCGGAAACCGTCGCCCCGGAGATGCCTTCGCCGGAGGAAGTAGCGTCCTGCGAGTGGCTAACCGACGAGGAGCTCTCGGTGTATAGCGGCGAGTACGCCCGGACCGGCTTTCAAGGAGCCCTGCAGTCCTATCGCGTAAAGTGGATCGAAGCCTTAACCCCGGAGCTATCGCTCTTCTCCGGCCGCAGGCTCGAGGTACCCTCTCTGTTTATCGCAGGCGAACGCGACTGGGGCGCGCACCTCATACCGGGAGCCGGCCACTGGGTGCAGCAGGAGCAGCCGGAGGAGGTAGTCCGCGTGTTGCTGCTGTTTATCTAGGACGACAGCGAGCCTGCAATCCGTTCCACGTCCTTGTGGGCTACACCACCGGCCCGGACCATCTGCTTTGCGCGCTCGGTGTGAGAATCCACCAGGGAGTAGGCAAACTCCTCGAAGATCTTTCTATCGTAAAGACCCCTTTCCACGTCCGTCTTGAGTTGAGACAGGGCGTCGATGGGTCGCATTGCCGAGCGGTACACCCGATCGTCGTTGGTCATGACTTCGTAGGAGTCGATGATGGCAAGGATGCGGCCGGCCTCGGAGATCTTTCTTCCCCGAAGGCTGTCGGGGTAGCCGGACCCGTCACAACGCAAGTGATGATGAAGCGTACCGGGAATGGCTATGCTAAAGAGATCTCCGTACTCGGCGAGAATATCCGCACCGATAAGGGGGTGCTTTTGGATCTCCTTAAACTCCTCCGCCGTCAGGCGTCGCGCAGCGGTGAGAATGTGCGGATCGATCTCCAGCTTACCCACGTCGTGGAGCAGCGCGGTTATGCCGAGACGTCGCGTGTCCTCGACGCTCCGTTTTGTGTAGAAGCAGTAGCCAACGGTGAGAGCCATCACATTGATGGAGTGGATGGCGGTGGTATAATCGGTGTGCGAGATTCTTGCAAGGTACTTTATGAGCTCGGGCTGGGAGGTGTAGCCGTCCACGATAGTCGAGACGTATTCGGGTAAGACCTTGAGATGGCCGCTCCGGGGCTCCGAGAGGGTCTCGTCAACGATAACGGTGAGATCCCGCTTAATCTCGGCCAGATCCTTTAAGCCCCCCTTCATGATGCGGTCGGTCAGCTCGGTGCTAAACCCGCGCTGGGCGCTCCGGAGCGCCTTGATCTTGTCCTCCGGCCGGATGTACAGAGGCCCGAGATAAGGCTTTGCCTCCAAGGACTTGTCGGTAAAGTCCATACCCGCCGGCTTGTAGAGCATGATCTTCCCTGCGGGATTGCGGTAAAAGAGCTCGACGTCGTCGTAGTACTTGAGGTTGGATTTGCGCACCGGAATCCACTTCTTGCCGTCGAGTTCTAGCATCTGGCAACAGGGTATCTCTCGTTGCGAGTTCACGCAAGTTAATCCCGACGAATTAGTCCCACATCTTGGCACAGCCCGGATGCCACCGGCCGAGCCCCTAGATCCGCCGGCCGAAACGTCGCGCGAGTAGCGCTCCGTAGACTCCGTAGATGCCAA
>CAZXWB010000315.1:0-2386 GCA_964644395.1 uncultured Hyphomonadaceae bacterium
CAAGGCCACGAAACAGAGAATCTCGTCTATGTGCGTCAGCTCGACGCCGACGAGGTCGAGCAGCTGATTGCGCCCGAAGCGCTCAGCGAAGTGGACAATCCCGATGAGCTTTTTGCCGTCTGGTCCGATGAGGGCAAGCCGCTTGCCATCGTCCAGACTCGCGACGCAGCTTTCGAGATGGCGCGGGCCAATTCGCTCCACCCCGTCAGCGTGCACTGAGCCGCATAGCCGCTCCAGTTCCAGACCAATCGCCGCCGGCACCCATTCGGGTTTGCCGGCGGCTCTGTTTGGGGCGCGCTCAATCGGTGATTTCGTGCGGACGCACGGGGCTGTTCACGGCGCGCTGATAGTCGGAAAAGGGTATGCCGCGCGCGGCGGCGCGTTCCTTCTGGGTCTGCAGGAACGCCGCGTCCAGATGCCACCAGCGCAGGAAGTCTGCACCCTTGAACACATCCGCGCGTATGCTGGCGGGCACTTCGTCCCAATGAGTGATGATGAATTCCAGCCGCCAGCGCAGCAAATCCCTTTCGCATAGCGGGCAGACCTCCAGCGAGCGTGCGAAAGCTTCGCGCGCTCTGGGAGAAAATGAACCGGAACGCCGCGTCTCGATATAGGCGAGGAGTGTCCATGCATAGGGGCGTCCACTATCCACCTCGAGCGCCCTGCCGAGGAGCGTTGCGGCGCGGTCATCCTGCTGCGGACCGAGGGAGACAAGCCGTTCCGCCAGGCTGACAAGGGTTTCCGGCGAGGCCTGGCGATCATTTTCGAGAATGTTTTCGGCCAGGCTGACCGCGTCGAGGTTCGACCTATGTGCGCGCGCTTCCTCGCTCAGAACCATCCACTGGCGCACAGACAAGGCCAGCAGGACCAGAAAACCGAGGAAAATCAGACCGCCCAAGACCATTCGCCAGGCGGGTTGGCTGGATTTGGCAGGCGTTTCCATGACAATTCCCCGGGGCAGCATCGTGGCCGCTGTGCAACAGCCATGCCGCCGTTAGTCACGACTTCGCGAGAGCGTACCAAAACCAACACACTCGCGCCACATTTCGCGGCGACCTCGTTAAGGGTCCGGAAAAGTTACCCGATGAGGGTGCTCGAGGGGCAATGTGATAAGCAGAACGGGCCGTACAGGCATGATTTCCAGCACGCAACGTGACCAGGCCAGTTCCTTCGGTGCCCTTGACCGGGCGGAGGGCCATTTGTCGGCCCATGACGCCGAAGCGCCCATGCCCGATGACAAATGGCCGCTGTGGAAGACGGTCGCCTTCGTCATGGTCTACTGCACGCTGGCATGGACACTGATCGGAACAGGTATCTGGTTCCTGCTGCGCTAAGACGCGCTTTCCCCTGGCGGGCGAATCCCTTGGAGAATTTGCGCCCTCAGGGGCAAACACTTGATTTCGCTGGAGCGAAGATCGAGAAATAGGGGTCGGCATGCATGTTCGGATGCTGATCGGAAGGGGATTCTAGTGCAGGGTGGTTCTCGGGTCTGGCAGCGGGCGGTCACCGCCTTGCGGGGCATCGCAAGTCAAGCCGGGTCCCTCGTTCAGCGGGCCCGCGGCAAGCCGCCCGCTTCGGGCGTGCCGGGGCGTCCGTCGACAGCAGGCTCGCCATCCACGCCCGCGCGACCGGAGCCCGTGGGATTTGGTGGCCAGCATGAGCCGCTCGCAGAGGGCCAGAGGGTCTACGCCATTGGCGACATTCACGGCCGCGCTGACCTCCTGGAGAATTTGATCCGGATCATCGAGGAGGACATGCAGGACCATTCCGGTCAAGCAGGCATCGTGTTCCTCGGCGATTACATCGATCGCGGTTTCCAGTCGCGACAGGTAATCGACATGCTGATCGGCGACCGTCTGGCGGCATTCGAGATCTGCTGCCTGAAGGGCAATCACGAGGACGCCCTGCTGACCTTTCTCGGCGATCCGGACTTCGGGCCGCGATGGGCGGCCTATGGTGGACGTGAGACCCTGGTGTCCTATGGCGTGCGCCCGCCCCGCACCATGACGCGCAGCGAGGACTGGCACCGCGCACATTCCGAATTCGTCCATGCCCTGCCACGCGCGCATGAACAGTTCCTCCAGAGGTTGACCTATTCGGCCAGGATCGGGCCCTATGGCTTCGTTCATGCAGGGGTGCGTCCGGGTGTCCCGTTCGAGGATCAGTCGGAATCCGACCTGATGTGGATCCGGGAGGAATTCCTGAAGGCGCCGGACGCCCATGAGGTGATCGTGGTCCATGGCCACACGCCGGTCGAAAAGCCGTTCCGCGACCATCGGCGAATCAATGTCGATACCGGTGCCTATTTTTCCGGCCGCCTCACCGCGGCGAGACTTGAAGGGGATACGGTGGCCTTCCTGTCCACCAAGACGTGAGGTTCGAAAGC
>CAZXWB010000316.1:0-2372 GCA_964644395.1 uncultured Hyphomonadaceae bacterium
TCAGCCCGAAACCGACAATCGCAGAAACACGCCGCGCCCCGCGCCTGGCAGCCTTGTGCCGACCGTCACATCGCCGAAGCCATTGCGGTTGTAGCCTGCGAGGTGATCCCGGTAGACCTGATCAAGCAAATTCTCGACACCCGCAGAGAGGCGCACTCCGTCGCGCACCTGCCAGTCGCCATAGAGGTTCAGCACCACATGGCCCGGCGTCGCCAACTCGCTATTGGTGACAGACACCTCGTCCTGCTCGGCCACGGCGCGGGCCTCGAAGGTCGCCGACCAGTCGGCCTCTTCCCAGCTCAGGCCCGCCGTCAGGCTTGGCGGTGAGACGCGGTAGAGATTGTCGTCAATGTCGCGCCGCTCACCGCGCACATAGCTGAGCACCGCATCGACGCGCAGCGGCCCATTGAAATCATATCCCGCATCCATGTCGAAGCCATAGAGCCGGGCATCGACATTGGCCCAGATCAACGGCGTCGGATCACCATTCATATTGGCAATCATCTCAAGGGGCGAGTTGACCACGCCCGGCGTGTCATCGAAGGGCACGCCCTGAATGTAATCATCGACCTGGCGGACATAAACCGTCGGGCGCGCATAGGCCTTCTCCGAGCGCCAGTCGAAACCGGCCTCCGCGATCCACGCCGTTTCAGGCTCCAGCGCCAGGTCGCCGACATAGATATTGCCATCGGCGAGGCCACCGCTCGCATTGATCGGCAGCCAGCCATAACGCTGGATATAGCCGGGCGTCTTTTGCTTGTGGGCAAGTGTCAGCCGCCAGGAGAGACCGTTCGCCTCCGGCGTCCAGAGGCGCGCGACGGCATCAACGGTGGTGTCCTCGCCGTCACGCTCGGCCCCGTTGAAGGCCACGGAGAGGTTGCGCGGCCCCATGGGCAGCGCTGCGCCGAGGTCAGCCTCGCCGGCCTTATAGCTATTCTCATCCACGCGCAGGCCGATCTCGCTCTCGAAGGGTCCGAGCGAGCCGGTCCACTCTGCGAAACCACCAAGGCGCGACTGCGTGATGTCCGGGAAGGGCGTGACGAAGAAGTCAGTATTGTTCGGATTGGTGATGGTGACATCATGGTCGATCTCCTCACCGTCGAGGCCGATCAGCACATCACCGCCCAGCCAGTCAAAGCTGAGGCTGATCTCAGCCCCTCTTGTCGTGGCAAAGGCAAGGGTGGCGCGCTGGCGCATGGCCGTGGGCGATGGCCTCTGGCTGAAATTATCCATCAGGTGGGAGACATCGGTGTAGAAGACCGCGGCCTGCAGTTCCGCCGCACCGATGGGCGTATTGTAGGTCAGGCGCGCGAAATCGGTGTCGAAATAGACGATATCCATGGGGAAGGGCGGATTGCCCGATGGGCCAGTGTTCTGCCGGCGCAGGTCAAGACCAAGCTCGCCCTCGCCGACCCTTACCCCAGCCGAGAGGCCGAAGACGCCGCGTTCAAAGGCTGTGCCGCCAATTGTGCCGTCCTTGTATTCGCTGTCGCTGCCCTCCTCCCAGGCGCTGAGCAGGTTGAAGCGCCAGTCCGCTGTCGCGGCACCGACAACGCCACCGGCCTGAACGCTCTCATTCACGCTGCGCCCGCCAAGCGTCAGGTCGTAGCCGACATCCACTTCGTTGCCGCTCGCGAAATCGACGCGCTTGAAGACCGCATCGGCCCCGCCGGCGAGGCCCGGCCCTTGCGAAACCGGGCTCACGCCACGGTCAATCACGACCGCAGCGATCAGCGGTGCGGGGGCATAATGGAAGACCGGATCCATGAGGTTCGGCCCGCCGGAGGCAAAGCGCTGGCCATCAACGCGCAAATTCAGCCGCTCGCCGAAGAGGCCGCGATAGGCCATCTGGCCGGAGATCTCGCCATTGCCGATGCGCGCCCCGCCGGGCGTTCGCGCAGCGATGTAGGTCGCGTCAGCGCCTTCGAGCAGCAGGTTCTCGGGCCGGAGCACGGAAAGGGTTTCGCTCATGGGTGCAGAGCCCGTCACGATGATGACGTCCTGCAGGGCGGGTTCACTGTCCTGGGCAAGGGCCGGGGACAGGCCGAGCGCGATCAGGCTCGCCCCGGCGACAAATTGTTTCGTTTGCATGTTTCATGTCCTCGCGCGCGGGCTCACGGGCTCTCGCACGCATCTGTCTGGTTTCAAGGGTTTGAAGCGAAACTCTCAGACAGAGAGAGGTGGTCCGCGGGCGGGCAGTGGCGCATGCACAGGCTGGCCGAGTACGGGTGCCACGACAGGCCGATCGCCGAGCATGAGCCGGGGAAAACGCACCGGAGAGACGGTAAACGCGGGCTCAGGCGGGGTCGCGACGGCACTGAGCGCAAAGGCACAACTCGCATGACCGTCCGGTGCACTCGGCTGATCCTGCG
>CAZXWB010000317.1:0-2365 GCA_964644395.1 uncultured Hyphomonadaceae bacterium
GACTTGAAGGGGATACGGTGGCCTTCCTGTCCACCAAGACGTGAGGTTCGAAAGCCATGAAGACACCCAACCGCTCCATCCTGCTGGCCGCCATCACGGCCCTGGCGCTTGTTCTGCCGGCCTGCCAGTCCGGCCCTGTGGCCGCTGCGCCCGGCGCCTCGAGTTCAGAGGCGCCCATGGTGCGCCGCCAGGCGAGCGAGTATCGGCTCGGCTCGGGCGATCGGCTGCGCGTGACCGTGTTCAACGAGGATGATCTTTCCGGCGAATACCAGGTGTCCGGCGCCGGCACGATTTCCATGCCGCTCATCGGCGATGTCCGTGCCGAGGGTCGCAGCGTTGCCGAGCTGGAGGACTCCGTTGAGGCGGCCTTGCGCGATGGATACCTCCGCACCCCTCAGGTGTCGGCGGAGGTCCTGAACTTCCGACCCTATTACATTCTGGGTGAGGTCAAGTCTCCGGCGGAATATCCTTACCAGGAAGGGCTGACCGTGATGAATGCCATCGCGACCGCGGGTGGTTTCTCCTACCGCGCCAACCGGAAGGTGGTGGTCATCAAGGCCGCCGACGCCAACCAGGAAGTGCGCGTGGAACTCCGGCCTGACACGCCCGTCCTGCCCGGTGACACGATCCGCGTGCTGGAACGCTTCTTCTGACCCGGCGCCTCAGCTCGTCGCATCGCTGACGGTTTTTTTCCGGGCGGCCTCGCGCAACGCTGCCGCGCGCCCAAGTCGCAGCACATGGGCGACCAGCGCGTCGATATCCGCCGCACGGGTCCGGTGGTTGGTGATGTTCACCCGGATGGCCAGGCGGCCATGAATGCGTGTCGTCGATGGCGCGGCCACGCCTGAACATTGCAGTTCGCCCACAATGGCGCCATTCAGCCGGTCCAGCGCGGCGTCGTCCCAGCCCTGCGCAACATATCGCAGGCAGCATATGTTGAGCGAAGCGGGCGCGAGGCGTTCAAGCTCCGGCGTGGCATCCACAGTGTCGGCGAGGCGCTGCACAAGCGCATGATTGGCGTCGACCACTGCGCCGAGGGCGGCCTCACCATGTTCAGCGACTTGCGCCCAGACCTTCAGGGCACGGAACCCGCGTGACAGTTCAGGCCCGTAATCCACGGGCCAGGGCTGTCCGGCGGCAAGCCCATCGGCCTGTCGGCTAAGATAGTCGGGCCGGTCGGCGAAAGCCTGCCGGTGCAGGGCCGCATCGCGGATCAGGACGCAGCCGGCCTCGTAATTCACCTGCATCCATTTATGGAAATCGAAGCCCAGTGAATCGGCCCGCTCGATGCCGTGCAGCCGCGCCCGGAGGTCCTCGCTCAGCCTCGCGCAGGCGCCGAACGCGCCATCCACGTGCAACCAGAGCCCATACCGGTCAGCGATGCCGGCCATGGCGGCCAGGTCATCCACAGCGCCCGTGTTCACGGTCCCGGCCGTGGCAATGACGGCGAAGGGCTCAAGGCCAGCCCCACGGTCGACTTCTATCGCCTCCTCAAGCGCATGGGGGTCCATCTCGAAAACGTCATTGACCGGTACCGACCGCAGGGCTCCGCTGCCGAGGCCCAGAAGGTCAAAGGCGCGTGCGACACAGCTGTGGGCCTCCCGGGAGGCGTAGCCGACCAGTTTCGCCTCGCCGACGCCGTCGCGCCGGCTGGCAAAATCCAGCCGGGCATCACGCGCCACCTTGAGGGCGATGATGGTGGCAAGCGAGGTGCCCGACACGACGAGGCCGCTCGCGCCCGCCGGAAACCCCATGAGCCTGCGCGCCCAGTCCACGACGAGGCGCTCCACCTCGATGGCGGCATGGTTGCGCCCGCCGCAATTGGCATTCATCGCAGCCGCCGCGATCTCTGCCAGTAGGCCCGTGGGCGTGCCCGCACCATGGACCCAGCCGAAGAAGCGGGGATGTGTATTGCCCACGCCGAACGGCAGAAGCGCTTCGAGGTGGCCGAGGGTCTCGTCCGGCGGTGCCGGGTCGTTGCGCTGCAGCGCGGACGCGAATGCGTCGGCCAGTTCGCGGGGAAACGGCGTCCAGACGCTGCCCTCTCCGGCGGTTTCCAGATGGTCGATGGCGGCATCCAGCAAGCGGTGGGCGCGGGCCCGGAAATCTGTCCAATCCTGCGGATCAAGCTGCCCGCGACAGTTGGTGTCTCGCTTCGGCAAGTTGTCTAGGGTCCATACTCAATTATTTTGCTGCAGTGAGCAGCGGAGTTCCGGTTCGTGGCCATTCTTACTGGAACGAGGCGCGTTCCCGCAGGAAAGGCGAGCCCTTTCAAGGGGGCGCAATGCCGCCACGGGCCGGAAGGCGGATGCTCGGTGCGGGTACGGGACGCCTCAGCCAGCTGACCGGCGCCCTGCTGCGTCAA
>CAZXWB010000318.1:0-2358 GCA_964644395.1 uncultured Hyphomonadaceae bacterium
CTTGCCGACCTTGGCTGGGACGTGGTCGTCGGCCCGCTCTTCGAGACCCCGGAAGAGGCCGCGAAATCCGCCCGCGAGGCCGGCGTGGATATTGTCGCGGCCTCATCGCTCGCCGCCGGCCACCTGACGCTCGTGCCGGAACTGAAGCGCGCGCTCGGAAACGAGGGCGTGGCCACGACGCGCATCGTTGTCGGCGGTGTCATTCCGCCCGGTGACTTCGATGCCCTCTCGGCGGCGGGCGCCGCGGCGATCTTCCCGCCGGGCAGCGTCATTGCCGACAGCGCACTCGCCATGCTGGACGTGCTGGAGGATGATCCCACCGTCGTGGCGGCGGAGTAGGTCGCTGTAAATCGACGTGCTACTGTCCGGTCATGAACGCTATCCTGCCGCTCCTCGACGACATTCGTCACAAGGTCACCTTCGACGAGCTCATGGCACTCGTGCGGCGAGGTTTCTTTGCCGAGCCGGGCCGGGTGGAGCTGCTGGATGGGGTGATCGTGGAAATGGTAGCTGAAGGCTTCAATCACGTGGATATGAAGAGCGCGATCGGGGACTGGATGATTCGACATCTGCCCGAGAGCTTTCGAGCAATCATTGACTCGACGCTGCAATTGTCTCCGCACAATGCGCCGTCCCCGGACATCTGGATTTATTCTCGCGCGATACCGCTCAGCGAGGTGAAGGGCGCCGATGTCGCCCTCATCATTGAAGTGGCTGACACCTCGCTCTTGCATGACAAGCAGGTCAAAGCGCCAATCTACGAGGCCCACGGCGCCAGGGAGTACTGGATTGTCGACCTCGAAAGCCGCAGCATACTGCCTTACCGGCGCGGACAGGATGGACGCTTCATCGAACCCGATCCGGGCGCTGCGGGGGCCATGGCCAAGGCGCTATTCATCCCCGGTCTGATCCTCGATCTCGACCAGCTGCGCCCCTGAACGGCCTTCCTGCGGTCACCGCCTGTTCACGGATTGCTGGCAAAGGGGTCTGGAGGCTGTTGCCAGCGAGAGAGCCCTGATCCGTGACAACAGCTTCCATTGCCCTTCTCGCCAGCCTGTCTGCACTGGCAGTGTTCATCGCTGCCCAGCTCTCGCACGGGCACTGGACACTTGATCTCACGTCGCAGTTCCTCTTGCCGGTCACGGCCGGGGCGGCTTTGGTCGTGGTGCTCGCGGGCGTGTCTGATCTGCTTCGTGACGGGCGCAGGCATCGCGGCGCACTGTGGGGTCTGCTCGCCCTTTCGATCTGGTTCCTGCCGGCGCTTGCGCCTCGCGGACTGCTGCCCCAACCGCTCAGTCCCGATGCCGCGCCGGTCTTGGGCGTCCGGCAGCACAATGTCCTCTACGCGAACGAAACGCCCGAAGATGTCGCCGCCTCGATCAGCGCGCGCGCGGATGACATCATCGCGCTCCAGGAGGCACAGCGCAGGCGCTTTGCGCCCGTGCTGGAGCCGGTCGAGGCGGAGTTGGGCTACTTTGTATCATCCGATGCGCTGGGCGAGCGGCGCCAGACCGGCATGCGTGTGCTGTCGAAGTCGCCTGTCCTGTCACGCGAAATCCTTCGCACCGAGACCGTGGCGAGCCTTGTCGTGACAAAGCTCGACACGCCGAACGCACCCCTGACAATCATGGCGGTGCACCTGACCCGGCCTTACCCGTTCGACCATCCGCTCGCCCAGATGCGGCAGGTGGATGAGCTCATCGGTTTCTACCGCGAAGCCGACTGCCCCTGCCTGATCCTTGGCGATTTCAACTCCGCGCCCTGGGGTCGGGTCGCCAGGCGCCTGCGCGGTGAAGGCCTGCTTCAGGTGCCCATCGGTGCGCGCGGGACCTGGCCGGTCTGGCTGCCGGAGCGGCTCGGCATTCCGATTGACCTCGCCTTCGTGTCCCCCGGCGTCGCTGTGGGTGAGGTTGAGGTGCTTGAAGCCTGGGGATCGGACCATCGCAGCGTCGCCTTCAGCATCTTCGTTCCACCTTCCGGCTATTGACCCTCACCACACCTCAGCGCAGCTTTTGTCAGCCAGAATCCGGGAGGGACCAGGGATGATCATAACAACCACCAGCACAATCGAGGGCCACACCATTTCCGCCTATCGCGGTATCGTCACCGGCGAGGCCATCATCGGTGCGCACATCTTCAAGGACCTCTTTGCCGGACTGCGCGACGTTGTCGGCGGGCGCTCGGAGGCCTATGAGAAGACCATCCGCGAAGCGCGCGAGGCCGCCATGCGCGAAATGGCCGCCGAATGCGAGCGCGTCGGCGGCAATGCCGTTGTCGGCGTGGACATCGACTATGAAGTCGTCGGCCAGGGCGGCTCGATGATGATGGTGTCTGTATCGGGCACGGCGGTGGTGGCGG
>CAZXWB010000319.1:0-2354 GCA_964644395.1 uncultured Hyphomonadaceae bacterium
CACCCAGGGCTGGGAGAGATCGACAATGAAGAGGCTCGGACCGGCATCGCCGTCCCGGGCCACGACCACGGCGTGGGTGGCGATGTCGCCGTCGGTCACCGGGATCTTGCAACCCGACAGCTTGCCGTCATGGACCTGGGCCCGGATGGCCTGCGGCGTCGGCGCGCCGGGCCCTTCCGACAGGGCAAAGCAGCCAATGATCTCGCCCGCGCTGATCTGCGCCAGGAGGGCGGCCTTCTGTTCCTCCGAGCCCGCAAGCTTGACCGCCTCGGTGAAGAAATAGGCCGTCGAGGCGAACGGCACCGGCGCAAGCGCCCGGCCCAGCTCCTCGGCGATGACACAAAGCTCCAGCATACCCAGGCCAAGCCCGCCATGCTCCTCCGCGATGGCCGCGCCGAGCCAGCCCATCTCCACAATGCCCGTCCAGAGCGCCTCATGATGGCTCAGCGCCGGGTCGTCGAGCACCTTGCGGACCTCCGACATGGGGCACTTGTCGGCCAGGAACCTGCGCGCCTGTTCGCCGAGATACTTCTGGTCGTCGGAAAAATCGAAGTTCAAGCGCGCTCTCCCAATGATCGGTGCAACCGACACGCATTATGACGATGCTGCCCGCCGACGGGAAGGCATCACGCCGCGTCAGCATCACCGGCAAACCTCACACCGGCCGTTCACGATGTTTCAAACTCTTGGTGCCCATCATGGCCGAGGCGATTCCGGAGGCAGGCATGGCGCGCGCACTCTTTCACAAGGGCCAGAAGGTCTACATCAAGCCGGTGGGCACCTGGGCACTGGTGGAACGGGTCATCCCGCAATGGGTGAAGAATGTCGAAGAGCCCCTGCGGATCACCTATGATGTCGGCCTCGGACGCGAATTCGCCGCCACCGAACTGGTCTCGGAAGCCGCCATGCGGGGCCCGGAGGCGCGCAGCGAGGAACTCGCCCTCGACAACTGGCGCATCTTCCGCATGAAGAACCGCTGGCAGCAATCCGAAGCCGCCACCGCCGCCCATCCCTTTCCCGGCACCTTCCCCGTCGTCATGACCGATGACCTCGACTGGGGCGGCTGGCGGGTGCCCGGCGCGGAGTATGACCGCGACCCCGGCCGCATCGAGTTCCAGTCGCGTGTCATGGTGAACGCGCCGGACATGCTGCGCGTCACCCGCATGCTGGCCGATTATGTGTCGAAGAATTCCGACAGCGCATCGGACGAGCTGAAGGCGCTGGCCAAACGCTGCGCGCGAATCCTGCGCCATGTCTACGAAATCGAGCCGCCGCAGGCGAAGGCCGAGCGCGGGGCCAGTGAAGCTGCCGAATAGGCACCCATTGCCCTTCATCGAAAACGCCCGTTTGGCACAGCCCGCCTGCGCGTCTATCTAGTTGGAAGACCGACTGGAGGCCGAACGGCATGCGCACTGAAACCTCACCGCAAATGCGGCTCGCGGATTACAGCCCCTGTCCCTTCGCCGTGGACAGCGTGCGCCTGGTCTTCAGCCTCGACGCCGACCGGACCGTGGTGGACGCACGCATGGCGGTGCGTCGCACCGGCGCGGCCGATGCGGCGCTGGAACTTAACGGCGAGGGGCTGAAGCTCGAATCCCTCGCGATCGATGGCAAGGCGCTGCCGAGCAACCGGTTCGAACTGAGCAAGACCGGTCTCAGCATTCCCGACGTGCCCGACCGCTTCGAACTCGCCAGCAGGGTCATCATTTCACCGAAGGCCAACACCGCCCTGTCGGGGCTCTACCTGTCCGGCGGGCGCTTCTGCACCCAGTGCGAGGCCGAGGGATTCCGGCGTATTACCTTCTGGCCCGACCGGCCCGATGTCATGGCGCGCTTTTCGGTCCGCATCGAGGCCGACCGCGCGGACTTCCCCATCCTGTTGTCCAACGGCTCGCCCGGCGAGGCCGGCACCCTGCCCAAGGGCCGCCACTTCGCGGAGTGGGACGACCCCCATCCCAAACCCTCCTACCTCTTCGCGCTCTGCGCCGGCGACTATGATGTTCTGCGCGACAGCTTCAACACCATGGATGGCCGCGAGGTCGGGCTCGCCATTCATGTCGACAAGGGCGATGGCCCCCGCGCCGCCTACGCCATGGACGCCCTGAAACGCTCCATGAAATGGGATGAGCGGGTGTTCGGCCGGGCCTATGACCTCGACGTGTTCAACATCGTGGCCGTGCGTGACTTCAATTTCGGCGCCATGGAGAACAAGGGCCTCAACATCTTCAATTCCGCCTACATCCTCGCCGATGCCGAAACCGCAACGGACGCGGATTTCGAGGCCATCGAGAGCGTGGTTGCGCACGAATATTTCCACAACTGGACCGGCAACCGCATCACCTGCCGCGACTGGT
>CAZXWB010000320.1:0-2354 GCA_964644395.1 uncultured Hyphomonadaceae bacterium
TGGGGTTAGTTCATTCATGTCCATACGCCTCGTACTCAACCGCTGACCGACCGCTTAACAAACAAATTGAACAACTCCACTTAAAGTGGCGTTAAGTCTGGCAGGCAAACCGGCGAATTCCGCCGGGAAAGCGGACTTTCCGCAAGCCATACCCGAATTTGGCAGTTATCTACCCCGACACTGTTCAATTCTGGGACCATAACGGCAGAAGCTGCAGGATTTTTGGCGGAACGAAGCGTTCCTAAAAGTTTTCCCGCAGCCATTCATAGGTGCGACCGATCAGGCCCGATCCGTTCCGCGATCCTCTCTCCCGCAATGCGGCCCCGCCCCGGCCCGCATCAGATAGCCCTGCCAGCGGGTACGTTAGCAGACCCACCGATGTGGAAAAAGCCGGTGTGGCGAAGGTTTCGCCAATTTTTGCAGCTTCCACGGGCTTTGCCAGGCGCACAGGGCAGCCGAGGACGCGCTGGGCCACCTCCCGGACGCCCTTTAGCTGGCTCGCACCGCCTGTCAGTACGATGCGTCTCGGCAATACCGTCCGGAGCGGACTGGCCTCCAGTTGGCGCGCGACGAGTTCGAAGGTCTCCTCGATTCGCGGCGCGATCACCGCAGCGAGTTGGCCACGGGTCACCTGGGCGGCGGTCAACCGGCCATCATCGCCGAGGCGCGGACACTCCACGGGACCTGAGGCGCCTGGACCGTTTTCCAGGGCCGTGCCATGTACCGTCTTGACCCGCTCGGCCGCCGCAATCGTGGTCCCCATGCCCTGGGCAATGTCGCGGGTGACATGGAAACCGCCCAGGGCAAGGCGCGCAAACCAGGCCGGCGCGCCGTGCAGGAAAACCGAGATCGCCGTGACGCCTGCACCCATATCGATGCAGATCGCACCATTCTCGCGCTCATCCTCCACCAGCGTGCCGAGCGCGCTCGCCGTGGAAGAGGGCACGAGCGCGGCAATGTGCAGGCGCGCCCGGGCGACGGTCTGGACAAGGTTGCGCAGCACCGCGCCGGAGACATGGACCACGTTGATCAGGACGCCGAGGCGCGCGGAGGTCATGCCCACCGGGTTGCGCACACCGTCGCTGCCATCAATGGCATAGGCGATCGGCGTGGCGGCGATGATCCGCTCATCACTCTCCTTGCCGGCATGGGCGGTGAAGCGGTTCATCGCCTCGGTCTGGACCTTGCGTACGTCGCGTTCCGTCACCTCGCAGCCCGAAACCTCGATCTCTCCGCGGATCAGCCGTGCGGTGACCTGGGGCGCGCTGATGCCCAGAATGATGTCGCTGATGGCCTCTCCGGCCTGCTGCTCGGCATCTTCCACGGCCAGGCGCACGGCGCGTTCGAGCGCCACCATATCGGTGATCGAGCCGGCCTCGAATCCGCGCGAGGACTGGTGGCCACCGCCGGCGAGGATGAGTTGTCCGGGTGCTTCCGGGTCGATCCGCGCGATCAGGCAGCCAATCTTGGAACAGCCAATGTCGAGGGCGGCGATCAGGTCGCTGTTGCGACCGGTGAGGTAGCCTGCGGGCAGGTGGCCCTTCGAGGTCCGTTGTGGATCAGCCATCGGCCCACTCTCCCCTCTGGCGCGCCACCGACGGGTCCCGGCGCGGCGTCAGCACGATCTGGGAGGCCCGGCCCCTGGTGTTTCCCGCAGTCACCGCGCGGGCATCGATTTCCTTGTACGATCCGTTCAGCACGCTGGCGCGGGCCTGCAACCTCTCCACCGCCGTAAGGGAGGGCTGCGCACGCGCGAGCTCTGGCAGCTTCACTACCACGTCGCCCTCCAGCAGCAACGTCCATCTTTCGCTGCCACGGTGCACAGCGCCCTCAAGCAGGGTCTGCACGGTGGGGTGGGCGGCAAGCGCGGCCTGTAGCGCGGACCATTCTTCCGGGGCCTCGGCGCCCACCAGCCGCGGCAGGGCGGGGAAGGCACCGGGTTTCAGATCCTTGCGCACCCGCCCGCCACTGTCGATGACAAGCCAGGCTTCCTCGGAACGATACAGCGCCACCGGCCGGGCCGGGCTCGCCACGACGAGGATGGTGTCCGGCCAGAGCCGGTAGACCCGCACATGGGTGACCGCGCCCGTGGCCTCGACGCGCGTGGCGATCTCGCCGGGATCGGCGCGGAACATGTTCTCGCCGGGCTCGATCATGACGGCGGCGCGGACCAGGGCTTCATGCTCGCCGCTGACGCCCTCGACCTCGACGCGCTCCACCGCCAGGCCCACGGTGCGGGCCATGCCATCCATGGCGCCGGACATCTTCTTGCCCATGGCCGAGAGCGATCCGCCCATCCAGGCCGCCGAGGCGACGATGAGGGCAGCAATGATCACGAGCCCGAACAGGACCGA
>CAZXWB010000321.1:0-2353 GCA_964644395.1 uncultured Hyphomonadaceae bacterium
GTGGAAAGCTGGGCCTTCTTCGCGGCCGGATTTGTCCTCGCCCGCTTCATCTTCTGAACCCTGAGGCTCGCAGACGAGACTGACACACCGAAAGGAACACGCCCATGGGACTGTTTTCCCGCCTGAGCGACATCATCAATTCCAACATCAATTCCATGCTGGACAAGGCCGAGAACCCCGAAAAGATCGCGCGCCTCATGATCCAGGAAATGGAGGACACCCTGGTCGAGGTCCGCACCGCGGCCGCCCGCGCCATGGCCGACAAGAAGGAGATGGAACGCGAGATCGACCATTATACCCGCTCGCGTGACGAGTGGGCCGGCAAGGCGGAGCTTGCCATCGACAAGGGTCGTGAGGATCTCGCCCGCGGCGCGCTCGTCGCCAAGAAGAAGGCCGAGGACGAGATCGACCGCCGCCGTGTCGCCATGGATGTCGCCGAGGAGGCCTTCGAGCGCCGCCAGGAGGACATGAAGAAGCTGCAGGAGAAGCTGTCGGAGGCCAAGGCCAAGCACCGCGCCCTGATGATGCGCCGCGAGGCCGCCGAACAGCGCATCCGCATGCGCTCGCAAATGCATGACGGCCGTGTCGACGAAGCCCTGGAACGCTACGCCCATGTCGAGCGCAAGGTCGACGAGATGGAGGCCTATGCCGACATGATCAAAGGCAATGAGCCGACGCTCTCACAGCAGTTCGAGGACCTTGAACGCGACGAAGCCGTCGAGGCGGAGCTGGAAGCGCTTAAGAAGAAGCGCGGCCCGTCAGGATCCAGCCAGACCACGGAAGGGTAAGCCATGACCGCCGCACTCATCTTCCTCGCCGGGTTCTTCGCCGTCATCATCACGCCCGGGCTCATTGCCCAGC
This sequence comes from uncultured Hyphomonadaceae bacterium, assembly GCA_964644395.1. Classification (GTDB taxonomy): domain Bacteria; phylum Pseudomonadota; class Alphaproteobacteria; order Caulobacterales; family Hyphomonadaceae; genus JBGSUF01. Next base: position 862 of record CAZXWB010000321.1, read on the forward strand.
GGATCGAGGCGAAGCGCGCCCGCAGCGATGACCGTCTGAAGGGAGCCTGATCCATGGATGACCTGGATCTCATCATTCCGCTGCTGGCGGTCGTATCGATCTTCATCGTGCTGCCCGCCATGTTCTTCCACTATGTCACGCTCTGGCGGAAGCAGCGCACCCTTCAACCCGACGATGAACGCATGCTGGAGGACCTCTGGCGCTCGGCGAAGGCCATGGAGCGTCGCATTGAGACCCTGGAAGCGTTGATCGACGCACAGGCCGAGGACAGGGGGGCGGCCGCGCGCCGCGCTCCGCGCCCCTCCGACCTCGACAGCTAGGAGTTACACCCATGAACCGCAGATACCGCGATGACCGCGACCCCTATGGCGACCGCAGCCACTTCGAGAGCCCGAATCCGAGCCGGCTCTACCGCTCGAGCGATGACAGCATGGTCTTCGGCGTGTGCGGCGGCGTGGCCGAGCGATTTGGCTGGGACGCCTCGGTGCTCAGGGTGCTCACCCTTGTGGGCTTCTTTTTCTCCGGTGGCGGCGTGCTGATCGGCTACCTGATTGCCGCCCTGGTCATTCCCAAGCGCCCCTCAGGCTTCACCGGACAGCGTGCGTCGGAGGAGGACACCGAATTCTGGCGCGAAGTGTCAGACCGTCCGCGCGCCACCTTCCGCAGCGTGAGATACAAGTTCATGGATCTCGAAGAGCGCCTCCGCAATCTCGAAACCTCCGTCACGAGCGATGAATGGCGCCTGCGCCGGGAATTCCGTGACCTCGAAAAGAAGTAAGACCTAAGACCCGTATCAACCCCTGAACCTCAAGGAGAGGGACCATGTTCAGGACCAAACCCGCCCAGGCCATCATCATTGCGCTCGCCGCGCTCGGGCTCATCGGCTTCACCGCCATCAGCGCCGCCGGCGAGGGGCTGCACCTGGAGGCCGGCGGAGTGAAGCTCTCGCTCGGCCTGTCCGCCGACAAGGGGCTCGACGTCCGCTTTACCCCCGCCGGCCAGATCCTCTGAGGCCGGGGGCTCAGGCCCGGCCGCGCTTCATGTCGCGCACGAGGAAACGTGCCGGTGACAGGGCCTCGGCCTCGGTCCGAGAGACCGGCAGGGGGCGGCCCAGCATCAGGCTGACCACCAGCTCCGCCATGAGCGGGGCAAGCGTGAAGCCCCGGCTGCCAAGCCCCGTCAGCACATAATGGCCCTCGACCAGGGGCAGGTCGCGGCCGGGGGATACGCCCTTCGAGAGGGGGGCGAGTACAGGGGGACAGAGCGCGAGATCAGGTTGCGGACCGACGAGTGGCAACCGGTCCTGGGAGGTCGCCCTGACACCGGACCGGGAGACCAGCTCGCACGAAAGAGCCCGCCGGGCGATTTCAGGCGCGATGTCTGCCAGTTTTTCAAGATTTTCCTTGCGCTCAGCCGAGCTGACTGCGGCGGAATCGCCAGACAGAAATGTTGCGCCGAAGACGGCTGTTTCGCCGTCGCTGACCAGATAATT
>CAZXWB010000322.1:0-2336 GCA_964644395.1 uncultured Hyphomonadaceae bacterium
TCCTCTCACGCGCATCATTCTGTGTGATTTTCAGCCCGATATTCTATCCCATCCCCCGGCGCAGGCGCAGGGCAGTGGCGAGCGTGCCGTCGTCGAGGTGGTCGATGTCGCCGCCGACCGGCACGCCATGGGCCAGGCGCGTCACCTGCACGCCGAGCGGCGTGAGCCGGTCCGCCACATAGGCAGCCGTGGTCTGGCCGTCGGTCGTGGCATCAAGGGCAAGCACGACCTCCTCGATCCCGCCCGCCTCCACGCGGGCCACAAGCGCGGCGATATTGAGCTCCTCCGGCCCGATCCCGTCAATCGCCGAGAGCACACCGCCCAGCACATGGTAGCGCCCGTCAAAGGCCTTCGCCCGCTCCATGGCCCAGAGGTCGGAGACATCCTCCACGACACAGACGAGGGCGTCCTTGCGCCCCGGCTGGCGGCAGACCGAGCAGGGCGCGACGGTGTCGTAATTCCCGCAGGTCGGGCAATCGACAATCTTCGACCCGGCCTCGCCCAGCGCCTCGGCGAGGGGGGAGAGGAGCTGCTCGCGCTTCTTCAGCATGTGCAGCACCGCACGCCTGGCCGAACGCGGGCCGAGCCCCGGTAGCTTGCCGACGAGTTCGATCAGGCGCTGGATTTCCGGGCCGATCGTGTCGCTCATTGCGCCGCCTGCTGGCGCAGGTGTTCAGCATAGTCGCCCGAGGCAATCGGCTGGCCGCGCCGGGCCCTGTTGGTGAGTTCATAGATCCAGGCCTGGCGCGTACGGCCGCTGGCCAGCGTTACCGGGCGCAGCACGCGCACATACTCCGCGCGCCCCTCCGGCATTACCGTCTCATAGGCATCAAGCGCCGCCAGGAGCCGCCCCATGCGGTGGCTGCGATAGACCTCGCCGGTGACCTGCCCGCGCCCCTTGCACCTCAGCCCCGGATAGGCGCCGAGGTCGCGAAGCTCGCCGCGCACCGATCCCGCGCCCACGGGACGCGCCAACCGCTCCAGCCACCGCCGCGCCGCCCGGCCGCCTTCGGGCAGGGCGCTGGGAGGCATGCCCTGGCGCAGGCTGCCATAAACGAAGAGGTGCTCCACCGGCATGGGCGCCGGCCTCAGAACGGCATCTTGAAGCCGGGCAACATGCCGCCGAGGCCGGAAGTGGCTTCCTGCATGGCCTCCTGCAGCGCCTCGTCCAGGCGGCGGCGGGCATCGGCGTGGGCGGCCTTGATCAGGTCCTCGAGAATTTCCGAATCATCGCTCATCAGAGACGGGTCGATGGAGACGCCGGCCATCTCGCCCTTGCCCTTCAGCGTCACCTTCACCATGCCGGCCCCGGCGATGCCCTCGGCCTCGACCTGGTCCATCTTCTCCTGAGCCTCGGCCATCTTGGCCTGCATTTCCTGGGCCTGCTGCATGATCTTCTGGATATCGGTCATCGGCTCATCCCGTCTTCGATAGCGGTGGGTTCAGGTGAATTACATTGTTCTCATCGTCCTCCGGCGCAAGCGGGGCATCGTCGCGCACATCGACAATTTCCGCCCCCTCGAACAGGCTGAGCAGTTCAGCGACCCGCGGGTCGGCGGCCGCCGCACCAAAGCGGGCACGCCGCCGGGCTTCCATCTGTTCGCGCAGACTGGCGACGGGTGCCGTGGCCGGTTCCACGCGCCAGTCCATGCCGGTCTCGGCGCTGAGGAAATCGGCCAGCCGGCGCATCAGCCCGTCGGGGGCATTGTCGGCCAGTTCGGCGCGCACCCGGCCCACCTCCACGCTTTCGACCCGCAGATAGCCCTCCACCTCCCATTGCAGGCCGGCCTCGCGGCGTGCCTCCAGCAGCATGAGGATGTCCTCCAGGCTTTGTGGCACCATGGCGGTCTCCCCGGAGCTCCCGCCCGCCGAGGCCTCGCCGCCCGCGCCGCCACCGGTCCCGCCAGCCGACTGCAGGATCAGGCGCGCGGCATCTTCCGGCGGGGGCAGTCCCGCGGTGGCCGCCAGGCGCAGCACCACCATGTCGAGCGCGGTCACCATGTCGGGCGCGTTCCGGGCGTCCTCGTATCCCGTCAGCAGCATGCGCCAGTAGCGGGCGAGGGCGGCATCGGTCTGGCGCTGGGCCATGGCCGAGAGCCGCTCGCCCCATTCCTTCGGGCCGGCGGGCTGGAACGCTTCGCCCAGCGCCTTGGCCTTGGACATTTCCGCCGTGATTTCGAGGAAATCCTTCAGGATGACCAGCGGATCGGCGCCGCCGCGCACCTGCTCGCCGACCTCCTCAAGCGCCCTGGCACCCTCGCCCGACAGCACCGCCTCGAAGGCATCGAGCAGGCGGCCCCGGTCAGCCAGTCCCAGCATGTCGCGTACCTGCTCGA
>CAZXWB010000323.1:0-2319 GCA_964644395.1 uncultured Hyphomonadaceae bacterium
CGTCCGAACGACCAGAATTCCGACCGAGGAATTGAAACAATTCCACTTGTACACCCATGCATTCAGTGGAATTGGCGTCCGAACGACCAGAATTCCGACCGAGGAATTGAAACTGGCTATAGCCAGCGGGAACTGGCGCGCCGCGTGGGCGTCCGAACGACCAGAATTCCGACCGAGGAATTGAAACGTAGAAGTCCACAGTCCAGCCTGGGAATTCCTGACGGGTCCGAACGACCAGAATTCCGACCGAGGAATTGAAACATTGTTATAGATGGCCATTTCAACTCCTTATGTGTGTCCGAACGACCAGAATTCCGACCGAGGAATTGAAACTGGGCGCTCGTGGGCCTGCGGATAGGCCTCGCCGCGCGTCCGAACGACCAGAATTCCGACCGAGGAATTGAAACTACGTTAATTTCCATCGTCGTCTCCTTCGTAATGACGTCCGAACGACCAGAATTCCGACCGAGGAATTGAAACTGGACTATCTACCGCCGCATACGCTCCGGCACAGCGTCCGAACGACCAGAATTCCGACCGAGGAATTGAAACGCGAGGTCTGTGCAATAATGCATGCACAGTTTCATCCAGTCCGAACGACCAGAATTCCGACCGAGGAATTGAAACGCTCACGCATGGGTATACCGACAATCTCACGTTCCCGTCCGAACGACCAGAATTCCGACCGAGGAATTGAAACGCGTAGGCTCTTTTCCCCAGCATGATACATCATTTTGGTCCGAACGACCAGAATTCCGACCGAGGAATTGAAACCCCAATGCGCCTGGTCGAGGTCTGTGCAATAATGCAGTCCGAACGACCAGAATTCCGACCGAGGAATTGAAACCCACATACTGGCAATCTATGTTGGTGGCTCCGCCAAGTCCGAACGACCAGAATTCCGACCGAGGAATTGAAACATCAATAGCCGATTCGCCCAGATCCTGGGCATTCAGTCCGAACGACCAGAATTCCGACCGAGGAATTGAAACCCACATACTGGCAATCTATGTTGGTGGCTCCGCCAAGTCCGAACGACCAGAATTCCGACCGAGGAATTGAAACACGCCGAAATCGGCGGCCATTGTGGAGAGTTCTCCCAGTCCGAACGACCAGAATTCCGACCGAGGAATTGAAACTTGCGAACAATACTATAATTGGCAACGGGAAGGTGTGTCCGAACGACCAGAATTCCGACCGAGGAATTGAAACCAACTTATAGGGATCGAGCCTGTAGGAAACGGGGTCGTCCGAACGACCAGAATTCCGACCGAGGAATTGAAACCGCCGAGCAATGCTAAGTATAGCCGCAGAGGTGGGATTGTCCGAACGACCAGAATTCCGACCGAGGAATTGAAACGGTAGGTTGCGTTCCAGCCGCTCCCAGTTGGCCGCGTCCGAACGACCAGAATTCCGACCGAGGAATTGAAACATCTCCATCCGTGTGGCCTCCTATTTGGCTATAGTTGTCCGAACGACCAGAATTCCGACCGAGGAATTGAAACGACGAACTACCAGCGCGTGCGCTCCCTCGAGACGACCAGTCCGAACGACCAGAATTCCGACCGAGGAATTGAAACAGATGTTTTATGTCTTTTGTCGAACCTCCCCACCAGTCCGAACGACCAGAATTCCGACCGAGGAATTGAAACAATAGTCCACCCGTGGATATCCTCATCAAAAGGATCACGTCCGAACGACCAGAATTCCGACCGAGGAATTGAAACGCTGGAGAAAAAGCTTTGCAGCTGCTCTCCAGGACTGAGTCCGAACGACCAGAATTCCGACCGAGGAATTGAAACCTGCCCGCCGTTTTGCTGATGTATGTCTTGCGCTCGTAGTCCGAACGACCAGAATTCCGACCGAGGAATTGAAACATACAGAGGTGGGTGATTGTCGATTTTCCCGATTGAGTCCGAACGACCAGAATTCCGACCGAGGAATTGAAACGGCTATGTCAGCCAGCTTAGGGTCAGTCAAGCCCACGTCCGAACGACCAGAATTCCGACCGAGGAATTGAAACAAGACCGCCTTTGTCGATCTCAAGGGCGGCACCGAGGTCCGAACGACCAGAATTCCGACCGAGGAATTGAAACATCGAGCCTACTTCGTTTGTTCATTTTCTTTTCCTTTTGTCCGAACGACCAGAATTCCGACCGAGGAATTGAAACCGTATCTGAGAGCCTTGTTGTAGCGGTTCCAGATCTGGGTCCGAACGACCAGAATTCCGACCGAGGAATTGAAACCCCTGACTTTGACGATCATCCAGCATTCAGCATCACGTCCGAACGACCAGAATTCCGACCGAGGAATTGAAAC
>CAZXWB010000324.1:0-2315 GCA_964644395.1 uncultured Hyphomonadaceae bacterium
CGGCCGAAGCTTTTGCGGATGCGTTTCTTTTCCGTGAAGGAGTATGCCATTATCGATCCCGCTCAGGGCCTTGCCGGAAGCGCCCTCAATGGCGCGCCGGCGCAGCGTGGTCATCAGAACGCGCGGTACGGCGGGCCACCCAAGAAGGCCGCCCGCCGCGAAACACAGTCCGGGAGACGCGCACCGCGCCACGCGCCTCCCGCAATCTACATGGCCAGGCGGCACCTGCGCCGCCCGCCGGAAATCCGTTACTTCAGCTCGATCTTGGCACCGGCTTCCTCGAACTTCTTCTTCATTTCCTCGGCCTCTTCCTTGGCCACGCCTTCCTTGATCGGCTTCGGCGCGCCCTCGACGAGCTCCTTGGCTTCCTTCAAGCCGAGGCCGGAAACGACTTCGCGCACCACCTTGATGACGTTGATCTTCTTGGCGCCGCCATCGACGAGGATCACGTCGAACTCGTCCTTTTCCTCCACCGCAGCGGCTTCGCCACCGCCGTCAGCCGCCGGGCCGGCCACGGCCACGGCCGCGGCGGCCTTGATGCCGCGTTCTTCGAGGAAATCATTGAGTTCCTTGGCTTCGAGAATGGTGAGGCCGAGCAGCTCTTCACCGAGTTTTGCGATATCCGCCATTGTGTCTGACTTTCTGTTTCGAGTTGAGGTTCATTGGTTGGTGTCTGCGGTGGATCGACCTCAGGCTGCAGCCTGTTCCTCGATCGCCTTGATCGCGCCGGCAAGCCCCTGCCCGGGGGCCGACACGCGCTGGCCGATCTCGCCGGCCTGGCCGAGGAGACGGGCCACGACGGTGGCGATAAGCTCTTCGCGCGAGGGCATCTTGGAGAGCGCTTCCACGCCCGCCGCATCCATCACGTCAGCATCCATAATGGCGCCGATGAGCTTCAGGTTCTGGTTTGCCTTCGAGAAATCGAGGGTTGCCTTCGCCGGGACCGTGGGGTCCGGCGCGTAGGCAATGGCCACCTGGCCGGAAAAGAGGTCCTTGGCCGCATCGCCGCCCTTGCCCTCCAGGGCAATCTTGGCGAGACGGTTCTTGACCACTTTGAGCTGCCCGCCCTGCTCGCGGAGCTTGGTGCGCAGCCCGGTCATGTCCGCAACGGTGAGGCCGTCATAGTGCGTCACGACGACGGCACCGGCCTCCTCGAAGACGCCCTTCAGCATCTCGATGGCTTCGGCTTTCTGGGCCTTGTCCATGGGTTACGGTCTCCAAACTTCGGCGGTCGGACCATCCGAGCCGCCCGGGGTGTGTCAGCATCGGGGATATCTCCCCACGCCGACGCCTGCCCAGGGCATTGCTTCGGACAGGTTATGGGCCTTTATTGGCCCCACGACCTGAACCTCTGCCTCGCCCCGTCTATCACGGGAATTTACGGGCCAAACCCAACCCATGGTCTCGGACAGGAAACGGGAGATCGGCCAAGCCGGTCTCCCGTAAGAGCGCGGTGTTAACGCATCGGGCCGGGAAGCGCAACCCCAGAGAATCATGAAATGTCAAGGGGCGCCGGCATTCCCTTGTCGCACGGACAGTACAAAGAGGGCGCCAACTCCAAGCCGACGCCCTCATCGCGCGAATGAAACACCGCCTCAGCCCGCCGCGGCGGCCTCCGAGGTGTCGATCTGCACGCCCGGCCCCATCGTGGATGACAGGGCGATCCGCTTCACATAGGTGCCCTTCGCGCCGGACGGCTTGGCCTTGACCAGGGCATCGACAAAGGCGCGGATATTGGCCTCGATGTCGGCTCCGTCGAAGCTTGTCTTGCCGACACCGGCATGGACGATACCGGCCTTCTCGACGCGGAACTCCACCGCGCCGCCCTTGGCGTCCTTCACCGCCTGGGCGACGTTCGGCGTCACCGTGCCCACCTTCGGGTTCGGCATGAGGCCGCGCGGACCCAGCACCTTGCCGAGGCGACCGACCACAGACATCATGTCCGGCGTGGCGACCACGCGGTCAAAATCCATGCGACCGTTCTGAACCTCTTCCATGAGGTCCTCGGCACCAACCACGTCGGCGCCGGCCTCGCGTGCCTCCTCGGCCTTGGCATCGCGTGCAAACACCGCCACGCGCACCGAACGCCCCGTGCCGGAGGGCAGATTGACCACGCCGCGCACCATCTGGTCGGCATATTTCGGGTTGACACCCAGGTTGACGGCAATATCGACCGTTTCGTCGAATTTCGCCTTGGCGTTGTCCTTCACGATCTTCACCGCTTCGGAGATCGAATAGGCACGCGACGCATCGATGGCGCTGCGGGCGGAGCGAATGCGCTTTCCTTGAGACATGTCCCTACTCCGTCACTTCCA
>CAZXWB010000325.1:0-2305 GCA_964644395.1 uncultured Hyphomonadaceae bacterium
TGGGGATAGGGAATGGTCATGCCGGCGCCGTCGAGGGCGTATTTCACGAGCCGGTACATGTCGGCGCGGACCTGGATGAATTCCGTGCCGGGCACCCAGGCGCGCAGGCGGTAGACCACCGAGGAGCTGGCGAATGTGTGCACGCCCGCCCAGGTCTCGTCCTTGGCGAGCACGCGGCGGTGGCCGTTGGCGGTCTCGATCAGAAGTTTCAGCACCGCATCGATATCGTCCTCGTAGGAGACATCGAAATAGAGGTCGAGCCGGCGCCGGGGCTGGCGGGAATAGTTCGTGACCGGGTCGGACCAGGCGACGGTGTTCGGCAGGACTTCGATCTTGTTGTCCACCGTCTTGAGGCTGGTCTGGAAGGGCGTGATGGAGACCACTTCGCCATCCTTTCCCGCGATCTCCACCCAGTCGCCGAGGCGGTAGGGCCGGAACAGGGCGAGCATCAGGCCCGAGGCCACGGCCTTCAGCGTGTCCTGCAGCGCCAGGCCGATGGCGAGACCGGCGGCACCGACCAGGGCGACAAGGGTTGTGGTGTCGAAACCGAGCCGCCCCAGCGCCAGCACGCCGGCGATGATGAACACGGTGTAGGTGATGATGGAGGCGGCGAAGGAGAAGATGGTCTTGTCGGCGCGCGTGCGACGCTGGGCCCGCTCGCCGAAGCTCTCCACCGCGCGCGAAAGGTAGCGGGCGATGAAGAAGGCGGCGATGAAGATGATGATCACCGCGATCGTCGCCGGCCAGGCCTCGGCCAGCCGCGCGCCGAGCGCCACGCCGAGGGCTTCGAGCAGCAGTGTGAGAAGTCCCGCGAAGACGGCGAACTGGATGATCGGCGCGGCAATGTCCCAGGGCGAGCCCTCGAATTCCTCCGGGTTTTTCGACATCCTCTTCGCCACCCGCCGCACAACCAGCTTCGCCAGGAAGGAGATGAGCCAGGCGATGGAGATAGCGAGCAGGACGATGCCGATCCGCCAGAGCTCCGGCAGAGCGGTCGCCAGCCAGCCGGGCAGGCCGTCGGTGGTGAAGGGAAACTGCAGGGGGTTCTTCATTGCGCGGCCTTCATCCAGCGATCGGGGCGCGCGGCAAGGACGACACCGGCAAGCAGCGCGGCAAACATCCAGCCAATCAGGTCGAGTTCCGTGCGCTGGAGATTGTTCAGCACGAGCCCCAGCAGGCCCCAGCCGAGGGCGATGACGTAGAACGGGTTCCGCGCCACCCGGGTCCAGGCGAGGACAAAGCCGATCACCGCAACGCCTGCGGTGAGGCCCGCATAGCCCCAGACCGCATCGCTGACGCCGTGCCCGAGGAAAGGCCGGATGGCCGGAGCAAATGAGATCGCCGAGGCCGCGGTCAGCCAGCCGGCGAGCAGGCCCGTCTCGGCATTGACGATAAGGGACCGCCCGTGGCCTGCGGCGGCGCGGCCCATGGCCCAGAGCGAAAGTCCCAGCAGGAGGAGTATCAGCGTAAGATCGAGCAGGCGATTGCCGACAAGCTGGCTCGACAGCATCCAGGCAATATTGCCCGTCCCGGCCAGGACCAGCGGCGTCGCGGCGCGATCAATCGCGCTGCCCCGCGGCGCACCGAAGCTGAGGATCGCGCAAACGAAGTATAGCACGAAGATCACCCCCCAGATCGAAAAGAAGATACCGAGGGGCAGTTCCGGCGGGACGCCGCCTTCGCGCGCACGCGCACCGATGGACTGGCCAAGGCCGGTCAGCTGCGAAAAGCGCCCCGCAAGCGGCTGCACGAGGGCGATGACGAGAAACAGGATCGACCGTGTCATGTGGGGACCCGAAGCTGGCAAATGGACTGATGCGCCATAAAGAAACGCGCTGCCGCCAAAGGCAACAGCGCACGGGGTCGCCCGGTTCCATTCCCGGATGGCGAGGGCATGGATCAATCCACCGGTTCGGCGACCTCTTCCGGCTCGATGGCGTCTTCGGTCTCCGCCGGGTCGTCCTCGGCGGGGAAATGGAATTCGGGCCCTTCGACCTCGATCCCGCGGTCTTCCAGCATGACCTGCACGCTGTCGGGCCCGGCCAGGTGGCCCGCGCCCACGGCGATGAACACCTTGCCGGGTTCCTCCAGCATCGCCTCGATGCGATCGGCCCAGCGGGCATTCCGGTCGGTCAGTATGGCGTCATAGACGTCGCGGTGGCCGAAATCCTCGAAATTGTCCTGCATGGCCGACACTTCGCCGGCGGCCCATTCATCCACCATGCCGCGCAGTTCCTCCACCGCCTTGTCAAGCTGTTCTGGCACGGGCAGGTCGGCATATTCCTCGTCCACCATGGTCAGCGCG
>CAZXWB010000326.1:0-2278 GCA_964644395.1 uncultured Hyphomonadaceae bacterium
GCGCTCTATCACCGCTTCATGGACGACCAGATCCCTGAGGGATCGCGGATCATCGGATCGGCGCGGACGGAAATGGACCGCGAGGGTTTCCTCGCGCTCGCCCGCAAGGCGTGCCAGGACAATCAGGGCAAGGAATTCGATGCCGAATGCTTCGAACGCTTCGCCGACCTGATCGATTATGTGCCGATCGACGCCACCGCGCCCGACGCCGACTGGGACACGCTGAAGAACAAGCTCGCCCGCGATGGCCGGGCCACCATTTTCTACCTCGCCGTCACGCCGCTCATCTATGTCGACATCTGCCAGGCGCTGGGCCGGGCGGGCCTGAATGATGAGAGCGTGCGGATCGTGCTCGAAAAGCCCATCGGCACCGATCTCGAGAGCGCACGCGCCATCAATCGCGGCGTGGCTGATGTGTTCGAGGAGAACGCCGTCTACCGGATCGACCATTATCTCGGCAAGGAAACTGTCCAGAACCTGCTGGTGCTGCGCTTCGCCAATGCCCTGTTCGAGCCGGTCTGGAACCGCGCCTCCATCGACCATGTCCAGATCACCGTCGCCGAGAGCCTCGGCCTCGAAGCCCGCGCCGACTATTATGACCGCTCCGGCGCCCTGCGCGACATGGTGCAGAACCACCTGCTGCAACTTCTTTGTCTGACCGCCATGGAAGCGCCGTCGAGCTTTGACGGCGATGCGATCCGTACTGAGAAGATCAAGGTTTTGCGAGCGCTGAAGCCCTTTGAGGGCTGCGATCCGCAATCGACCACCGTACGCGGCCAGTACCGCGCCGGCCAGATGAATGGCGAGACGGTGAAGGGCTATCTCGAAGAGCTTTCCGGCGACGCGGCCACCAGCCGGACCGAGACCTTCGTTGCCATCAAGACCGGGATCGAGAACTGGCGCTGGGCCGGCGTGCCCTTCTACCTGCGCACGGGCAAGCGCATGCCGGAGCGCCGCTCGGAGATCGTGGTGCAGTTCAAGCCCGTGCCGCACTCGATCTTCGGCAGCCGCAACCCCACCGAGAACAAGCTTGTCATCCGGCTGCAGCCCGACGAGGGCATGCGCCTGTTCATCCAGGTCAAGGAGCCTGGCCCGGGGGGCTTGCGCATCAAGTCACTGCCGCTCAACCTCTCCTATGCGGAGAATTTCGCCGTGCGCTACCCGGATGCCTATGAGCGGCTCCTGATGGATGTCGTGCGCGGCAATCTCTCGCTCTTTATGCGCTCCGACGAGGTCGAGGCGGCCTGGGCCTGGGTGGACGGGCTGATCGAGGCCTGGGACAATTGCGACCAGCCGCTGGAGACCTATGAGGCCGGACAGCCCGGCCCGCTGGAGGCCCAGATGTTGATGCGCGCCGACAACCGCGCCTGGTGGGAGGGATGGAAATGACCCAGCTGAATTCAACCGTCGAAGCCGTGACCGACCGCATCCGCGAGCGTTCCCGCGACACCCGCGCGGCCTATCTCGACATGGTCCGTGCGCGCAAGCCGAAGGATCTCGCCCGCAAGCGCCTGTCGGAGGGCAATCTCGCCCACGCATCGGCAGGCTGTGCGGCGCTGGAGAAATCCATGTTGCTCGGCGGTGGCTGGCCAAATATCGGCATCATCACCGCCTATAACGACATGCTCTCGGCCCACTCGCCCTTCGAGACCTACCCCGAACTCATCCGTGCAGCCGCGCGCGAGGTGAACGCCACGGCGCAGGTGGCCGGCGGCGTGCCGGCCATGTGTGACGGCGTCACCCAGGGCCAGGAAGGCATGGAGTTGTCGCTGTTCTCCCGCGACGTTATCGCCATGTCGGCGGCCGTGGGCCTCAGCCATGATGCCTTCGATGCGGTGCTCTATCTGGGCGTGTGCGACAAGATCGTGCCGGGCCTGGTCATCGCCGCCCTGCGCTTTGGCTGGCTGCCGGCGGTCTTCGTGCCGGCCGGGCCCATGCCGTCGGGCCTGCCCAATCCGGAAAAGGCGCGCGTGCGCCAGCTCTTCGCCGAGGGCAAGGTCGGCCGCGACGCGCTCCTGAAGGCCGAGGCGGAAAGCTACCATTCCCCCGGCACCTGCACCTTCTACGGCACGGCAAACTCCAACCAGATGTTCATGGAAATCATGGGCTTCCACGTGCCGGGCACCGCCTTCGTAAACCCCGGCACGCCGCTGCGCGATGAGTTGACCAGGTCCGCCACGCACCATGCGGCGAAACTCGTGGCCACGGGTGAGAACTACCTGCCCGCCGGAGAGATGATCGACGAGCGCAGCTTCGTGAACGCGATTGTCGGCCTGCT
>CAZXWB010000327.1:0-2273 GCA_964644395.1 uncultured Hyphomonadaceae bacterium
ACGCGATACTGCACCCGCTCGCCGGCGTCCAGCGTCTGGCCGCCCGCGCCCATCAGGTTGGTGTAGATCAGATTGGCGTTGTTGAGGTTAGTGGTCTGCTGCTCCGCGTTGGTCACCCACAGGCCGAGATACTTGACCCCGTCGCCAGCGGAGAGCGTCCATGCGTAACGCCCGTATTTTCCGGCCGCATCTTGAGTCAACTCAAAGTCCAACCCGGCCTCGAAGGGCACCCAGCCGCTTTCGCTGGCCAGGTTCCACCCGTTGAGGTCGGTGTCCCACGTCCACTCTTTGACGTACAAGAAGTGCGTGTCGGGGCTGGCATTGACGATCAGCGTCACCTGCGGGTCGCTGACGATGTCCCCTTCCGCGACCGCGGCGTCCAGCACGCGCGGCGCAGATGAATCGGATGCGCTCGCCGCGGCGATAGCCTGGTCCGCGCCCGGCACCACCGTCAAGGTCGTTGTGGTCGAGTAATAGTGGCGCGCCGGTTCGGGAGGCACGCCGGGCAGCGGCTCCCACGGCCAGTAGGCCATCAGGTCCAGCCGGTTCTCCAGCGTGATGGGCGTGGTGGTCTCATCGGCGCTGGCCTCGAAGAAGAGGTAGCGCGTCTGGCCAGGCCACAGCGCGTGCAGCGTCCAGGTGATGACGCCCGTGTCGGCGTCGTATTGGCCCTCGTCGCTGATCGAATCCGGCGCGACGGTGAGACCGGCCGGCACCGTGTTGGTGACGATCAGTTGCGCTTCCTGGTAGCCCGAGTTGCGCGCGCCCACCGTAAAGGCCATCACGTCGCCAGGGCTGGCCTGGCGCGGCGACACGCTCACCCGGCTTTCGATCAGCTCCGGCACATCGTCCGGCTCCCACCAGAACACGCCGTGAATCCAGGCATCCTCATAGTTGCCGGACGCGTCCACGCCGCGCGCCCACAACGGGTACACGCCGCGAATTTCAAAGGTGGGTGTGTAGATCCAGTGGAGGCTGGCCATGGTGGTAGTAAACTCGTTATCCGGCGGCATCGGCAGATCGCCCACCGCGCTGACGGGATTCCAGGTGCCCGTATCCCCGGCCTTGACCTCCACTTGCAGCCGGCCCGAGAGCGTATCGCTCAGCGCTCCACCCAGGATTAGTTGCGCGTTGCCCACCTCATCGGTGATGATGCTGGCATAGCTCAACCCATACCCATCCGAGTCCAGCGTGGTGGGTGGAGTCTGGTCCAGCTTGACCGTGGTGGAGATAGGCTCCGACGTGTGGCCCACGTCATCCGTCGCCCGCGCCCACAGCGTGACGCCGGGGGTGTCGCCTGTGATCTGAAGGGACGTGGTGTAGGGCTGCCAGCTCACGCCGTCGGCGCTGGTTTCGACGCTGGCGACGCCAGAGCCGGTGGTATCGGTGGCGGTCACGCTGACGGTGACCGGTGTATTGTACCAGCCGTCAAAGCCATCCGGCACGAACGGGTCGGCGACCAACTCAACCTGCGGCGCGTTCATATCCACGCGCACAGCCCGGTGTGTGACCGGCCCCAGGTCGCCGCCGTCCCCCATCGCCTGGACGTGCAGGTAATAGACGCCATCGGCCAGACCCTCGTAGGTGTGCGTGGTCGTGGGATAGATGATGGCGGTTGGCGTGGCCACGGGAGTCTGGTTCAGATTCCACTTGCAGCCGGCCACCACCGCCGGGTCGCCCGCTGGCTGGCCCCAGTTCAGGACGAGGGTGCTGGTGGGATACCACGTGGCCGGGTCGGGATGGGTGGTGCTGGTGATGACGGGCGCCTGCGGCGCCAGCCCCACGATGGACTGGGACGCAGACGCGGCGGTCTGGGCGCGTGTACTCATCCAGGCGACATAGTAATCTTGTTCGAGGTAAGGGTAACGCACGCCAGCGTTGGTCACGGCCTGGGCCTCGTAGACATACGGCACGACGGCGTAACTCTTGCACGGTTCGCCCTGGCAGCTCGTTGGGAAAGCATAGACGGAGCCGGTAAACTCGATCCCCTCTTCCCAACCGACGCTGCTGCTCCACTCTTTGCCATAGCCGGCCGTCACGCTGGCATCCATTGAGAAGGCAAACAAGTCAAAGCCGGCGCTAACGGTCGTGTTGGTTTCAAAGCTGCCGGTTTTCATCGTGGTGGTGCCGCTCGATTTTTGGACGGACCATGTGCTGGGGCTGCCCGTGGCTACGTCACCCTGCACGCCCATCGAATTACTCCTTTGCCACCAGACCTGGAAGGGATCCACCGGCGGCTCGGTTCGCACAGGATAATTGTTGGACCAGCCCAG
>CAZXWB010000328.1:0-2268 GCA_964644395.1 uncultured Hyphomonadaceae bacterium
CAGCGATTGGCAAACGATCGACCTCCTCATCGAGACAGGGTCTATGGCCCATGGCGCGCATGGTGCTGGGTCGCACTGTTTCCGGAAGCCGACTGAAATCGACTTCGCCCTCCACTGTTTTCACGAGAGTTCCCCATCCATCAGCGCGCGATGTTTAACATGAGCGCGCATCTGGTGGAAGTGTTTACTCCCTGGGCGGGTACTGAAAAAGGCGGCTCCGCCAGGGGGAGCCGCCTTTCCTGTTCAGCCAATGGAGGCCGGGCTTACATCATGCCGCCCATGCCACCCATTCCGCCCATGTCGGGCATGCCGCCGCCGGCCGGGGCTTCTTCCTTCGGCGCTTCGGCGATGGAGGCCTCGGTCGTGATCAGCAGGGCTGCCACGGAGGCGGCGTTCTGAAGGGCGGCGCGCACAACCTTGGTCGGGTCGATGACGCCCATCTTCACCAGGTCGCCATACTCCTCGGTCTGGGCGTTGAAGCCGTAGGTCTTGTCGGTGTTGGCGAGCACGGCATTGACGACCACCGAGCCTTCCACGCCGGCATTCTCGGCGATCTGGCGTGCCGGGACCTGCAAGGCGCGGCGTACAATATCGATACCAGCCTGCTCGTCGTCATTGAATCCCGTCACGTCGATGCTGGTGGAGGCGCGCAGGAGGGCGATGCCGCCGCCCGCCACGATGCCTTCTTCCACCGCCGCGCGGGTGGCGTTCAGGGCGTCGTCGACGCGATCCTTCTTCTCCTTCACCTCGACCTCGGTGGCGCCGCCGACCTTGATCACGGCCACGCCGCCGGCGAGCTTGGCAAGGCGCTCCTGGAGCTTCTCCTTGTCATAGTCCGACGTCGTGTCCTCGATCTGCTTCTTGATCTGGCCAACGCGGGCCTCGATGTCAGCCTTCTCGCCGGCCCCGTCGACCAGCGTGGTGTCATCCTTGGTGATGTTCACGCGCTTGGCGGTGCCCAGCATGTCCATGGTGACATTCTCCAGCTTGATGCCGAGATCCTCGGACACGACCTGGCCGCCGGTGAGGATGGCAATGTCCTGGAGCATGGCCTTGCGGCGGTCGCCGAAGCCCGGCGCCTTGACCGCAGCCACTTTCAGGCCACCGCGCAGCTTGTTGACCACCAGCGTGGCGAGGGCCTCGCCGTCGACATCCTCGGCGATGATCAGCAGCGGACGCTGGGACTGCACGACCTGTTCAAGGATCGGCAGGAGCGGCTGCAGGGAGGAGAGCTTCTTCTCGTGCAGCAGGATCATCGGGTCATCGAGTTCGGTGACCATCTTGTCGGCATTGGTGATGAAATAGGGCGACAGGTAGCCACGATCGAACTGCATGCCTTCGACGACATCGAGCTCCGTCTCGAGGGACTTGGCCTCTTCGACCGTGATGACGCCCTCATTGCCGACCTTGTCCATGGCCTTGGCGATCATGTCGCCGATTTCGGCGTCGCCATTGGCCGAGATCGAGCCGACCTGGGCGATCTCCTCGGACTTGCCGATCTTCTTGGAGTGATGGGCGAGGTCGGAGACGACTTCGGCGACGGCCTTCTCGATGCCGCGCTTCAGGTCCATCGGGTTCATGCCGGCGGCCACGCGCTTCATGCCCTCGCGAACGATGGACTGGGCCAGCACCGTGGCGGTGGTGGTGCCGTCGCCGGCCACGTCATTGGCCTTCGAGGCCACTTCGCGCAGCATCTGGGCGCCCATGTTCTGGAACTTGTCTTCCAGCTCGATTTCCTTGGCGACGGTGACGCCGTCCTTCGTGGTGCGCGGGGCGCCGAAGGATTTCTCGATCACCACATTGCGGCCCTTCGGACCGAGGGTGACCTTCACGGCATTGGCGAGTATGTCCACGCCGCGCAGCATCTCTTCGCGGGCATCGGGACCAAAATGTACGAGTTTCGCAGCCATTTCGATGACTCCTTGTTAGAATTGGGATCAGACGTTCTGCTTGCGCAAGAGGGCTCAGGCCTCGATCACGCCCAGAATGTCGCTTTCCTTCATGATGAGCAGGTCTTCGCCTTCGACCTTCACTTCCGTGCCCGACCACTTGCCGAACAGCACGCGGTCGCCGGCATTGACGTCCATCGGGACGATCTCATTGTCGTCTCCGCGCGCCCCGTTTCCGACGGCCACGACTTCGCCTTCCTGGGGCTTTTCCTTGGCGGTGTCGGGAATGATGATCCCGCCGGCGGTGGTCTGTTCCTCTTCGACGCGGCGCACGAGCACGCGGTCATGGAGCGGACGAAACTTCATCGCTTACCCTCTC
>CAZXWB010000329.1:0-2264 GCA_964644395.1 uncultured Hyphomonadaceae bacterium
AGCTCACGCAGCGAGTCCTGGTCGAACTTGATCCGCAGCTTCAGGAACGGGCCCTGCCGTGTGTACTCCGCCAGGCCGAAATCATCATCGACGAAGCCTTCGACATTGTAGCCGACACTGAGCCAGACATTCTCGTGCGGGCGGAAGCCGACCACCGGGCCGTAGGCGTAGGTGTAATTGTCCTGGTCCATGGACCAGAGCACCTGCGCCGTCGCGCCGATGTCCCAGCGCCGCGAGATGTCGTGGCGGAACTGGCCACCGAGGAGCTGGGTCCAGCCATCATAGCGTGCGCCGCCCACCGAGGTGCGGGCATATTTCACGCCCCAATAGCCCGACCACTGGGTCGCATCGCTCAGCATGCCGTTCATGGCGAGATTGTTGATCAGCTTCCAGCTTGTCATTTCGCCGACAATGTCTTCCTGGCGGAAATCCAGCCGGTCGAAGAGGATCAGCCCCTCGCCCCGCGGACGCTGCGCCAGTCCGATACGGATCTCTGTCGAGCGCCGGTCGGCCTCGGCATCGAGGTTTTCATACTGGTAGCGCGCACCGCCGGCGATGGAGAGTTCGTCATCGACCTCCTGGGCCACCGAGAAGATGCCGGCATAGCGGGTGCTGGCGGTCGTGTCGCGCAGCTCCAGCCGGCCCGATGCCGCCCGTGTCAGTCCGCGATAGCCGACACCGGCATAGGCCGCACCATAGCTCTCGGCCTGCGCGGCGCTGCCGAAGGGGGCGTAGGACAGCGGGCTGGTCGCCGGGTCTGAGACCGGGTCGCGATAATCATCCCCGCCCATGATGTTGGCGCGGCGGGCGAAGCCGAGCGACGCGCTCCACTGCTCGGAAAGCTGCATGCGCTGGTCAAGGCCGATCGTGGCGCCCAGGCGCTGGCCGGCGTCGGAGGTGAGATAGTCGCTTTCGAGGCGTGCCTCGGCACCGCTCCAGGGCTGCACAATGAGGCCGAGCGTGGAACTGTTGCCGGAGACGTTCTCGCCTTCGACGATCTCGTGGCGGCTCGTCAGCGTTGCCCAGTCGGTCAGGATCTTGTCCAGGCCCAGCACGGTGCGCTGGGGGAACAGGCTCGACTGGTCCTCGCCCGAGAGGGGATGTTCGTGCACCACCGAGAGCGACAGGCCCTGCTCGGCGAAGGTGCGCGTCACGCTGCCCGTGGCCATCAGTGAGGTGCGGGCCGCGCCATCCTGGAAGTCCTCCTCCACGGCGCGCAGGCCGCCTTCAAGGCTGAGCAGGCGGTTGTCGCGGCGCACCGTCGCCTGGGCGACGCCGCGCACCCCGCCGCGGGTGAGATCCTGCTCGCGATAGGCCTCGAACTGGGCGGTACGGGTGGTGCGGATGCCCGTCTCGGCATCGTCGCTGTCGCCGAGATTGACCGCCGCGCTGGCGCCATAGCGGCGCACGCCGCGCGAAGTGCCGGACTGCTGTCCGAGACCGAAGCCCGCCTCGTCCTCGCGGTAATAGGCATTCAGCGTCAGCCGGCGGCTCTGGTGGATGGCCTCGATCAGGAAGGCATCGCCGGTCTCCTCGCCCTCCTCGTTGACGCGCTCGGAGCGGGCATATTCGCCGCGGATCTCGGTGCGTTCGCCCAGGCTGACGGTGGCATCGACGGCCGCCAGGCTGCCCTCGGCCGTGGGGCCGCCCTTGCCACCGGCCTCGCTGATCAGGGAGGCACCCACTTCCACACGGTCGCCCAGGAGGTCGCGCTCCATGCGCAGGCCGGCGGTGATGTCGCGCACGGCATTGTCGGACACCTCATACTCGACCACGATGACATTCGGATTGAGATTGGCGTCGGTCACGTCCACCGGGCGGCGGAAGATGATTTCACCGGTGCGGTAGTCGATGTCGTAATCGACATAGCGGGCGAGATTGCGCACGGAGATGACCTCGTCGGGGCGGAACCGGTCGCGCGTCTCCACGGTGATCACCTCGCCCTGGCGCAGGAGCGGTGCGGTCGACAGCCGGTAGGGGCCCGACGTGCCATCGGCGGGCAGCTCATCCCGGACAAAGCTCTGGTCGGTGTCGGCGCCGAAGCCGATGAAGCGGAATTCGTCACCCTCATAGAGCGCCCGCACGCCGGACATGCGGCGGTTGTAGCGCCCGAGCACGGTCTCGTTGAAACCGGTATTGTAGTCACCGAAGAGGAACTGGAACTGCTGCTTTTCAAGCTTCAGGTAGACCGGGAAGCGGCTGACGGCGTCATAGGCCTGGTAGCTGCGGTCGCCATAGAGGGTGTAATAGGCGTTCGGGTCGAT
>CAZXWB010000330.1:0-2256 GCA_964644395.1 uncultured Hyphomonadaceae bacterium
AGCTGTTTCAGCCACATGCCGGAATAGTCGATGAGCGCGGCCTCATGCAGGGCGACGTAAGGGCCGCCTTCAATCGCGAACGTGACCGGTGTGTGCGCCAGTTCGACCGCGTCGGGGCCAGACTCCTCATAGAGATACTCATAACGGTTCCAGCCCGCCGCCGGGATCCACCAGGCCGTCTCGATGGGCGCGAAATTGAACTGTGTCAGCTCGTCAATGATGCGCCGCGTGGGGTTCTCCGCGTCCGCGGACACCTCATAGCGAAAGCCAAGGCCCGTATCATAGACCCGGATGCGCAAGGTGAAGCCATCGCGGTCATCGCCGGTGAATTCGACCAGCAGTTCATTGTGCCTGTCCACCACCACACGCCGCTCGCCCCAGGGCTGCTCCCAGCTTGTGTCGTTCGTGCGCGCCTGTGTCGCCGCGATGGAGAGCCCGCCGTCGAGGTCCATGCCATCGAGAAAGCGCAAGCCAAGAACCGAGGGACGCACCACCGTCTCGCCGGCGAGGTCCACCGAATAGGTCGGCACGCCATTCTCGGACCAGATGCGAAAACGGATCCGCTCATCGGGACTGGACACGCTGATCGTGCCTTCCTGCGGCCAGCCGCTCGCGGAAGGCCATGCCAGCAATATCGAAACCAGCAGCAAAAACTTGCAAAGCCGTGTCATGGTGCGTCCTTCCCTCCTTTTTTCCGAGCATGGCGCTTTTTCGCAATCGCCGCAAGATTGGCCGCCATGCGAGGCTCGCAGAGGCTTGCAGCCGATGCAAAAGCGTGAAAAACTCTGCAAAACGATACAAGGGGAGAGACGGCATGAAGATGTCACTGAAAGCATTGTCGATGGCAGCGGCCATGGGCCTGCTGCCCCTATCGGCCAGCGCACAGGATGCAACGGAAGAGGCCGGGACGGCAGCGGGCGCGCCGGAACTGGCCACGCCCATCTTCGCCGACCGGCTGCCTGAAGACGAGATCATCTATTTCCTTCTCCCCGACCGCTTCGAGAACGCCGATCCCTCCAATGACACCGGCGGCATCGAAGGCGACCGGCTCGACCATGGTTTCGACCCGACTGCCAAGGGCTTCTTCCAGGGCGGAGACCTGGCCGGCGTCATGGCGCGCCTCGACTATCTGCAAGAAATGGGCGTCACGGCGATCTGGATGGCGCCGATCTTCAAGAACAAGCCGGTGCAGGGTCCACCGGGCGAGGAGTCAGCGGGCTATCACGGCTACTGGATCACCGATTTCACCCGGCCAGACCCGCACTTTGGCACCGAGGAAGAATTCGCGCAGCTGGTCGAGGAGGCCCACCGGCGCGGCATCAAGGTCTATATGGACATCATCACGAACCACACCGCCGATGTGATCCAGTATGAAGAGTGCGACGGGCGTGAAGAGCCTGTTGCCGACATTTCAGACACTGGCTGTCCCTATCGCCGCATCGCCGATTATCCCTGGACCACGATCGGCGGACCGGACGGCGCGCCGATCAATGAAGGTTTCCTGGGCGATGATCCCTCGGTGCTGACGGAGGAAAACTTCGCCCGTCTCACCGATCCGCGCTGGGCCTATACGCCCTACGTACCCGAGGGCGAGGAAGACGTGAAGGTCCCCGCCTGGCTCAACGATCCGACGCTTTACGCCAATCGCGGCAACTCTGCCTGGGTTGGCGAAAGCTCCATCTATGGCGACTTTGCCGGCCTCGATGATGTGATGCTGGAGAACCCCAAGGTGCGCGCCGGCATGGTGGAGATCTACGCCGACTGGATTCGCCGCTACAAGGTGGACGGCTTTCGCGTGGACACGGTGAAGCATGTGCGCTGGGACCTCTGGCAGGACATGGCGCCGGCGATCATGGCCGTGGCGCATGAGGAGGGCATCCCGCACTTCCACATGTTCGCCGAGATCTATGATTTTGACCCGGCCTTCCTCGCCCGTTTCACGGTGGAAGACAATTTCCCCACCGTTCTGGATTTCGGATTCCAGGGCGCGGTGCGCCGCTTCGTTGCCGAACAGGCACCGGGCGAGGTGATGCGCCAGTTCTTCATTCGCGACGGGCTCTACGCCGGCGGCCGCGATACCGCGCGCCAGCTGCCGACCTTCCTCGGCAACCATGACATGGGCCGGTTTTCCCAATTCCTCTTCGAGGCCAATCCGGAGATGGAGGAGGAAGAAGCCTTCGCCCGCGTGCGGCTGGCCCATGCGATGATGTTCTTCTCCCGCGGTGTGCCGACCATCTATTATGGCGACGAGCAGGG
>CAZXWB010000331.1:0-2255 GCA_964644395.1 uncultured Hyphomonadaceae bacterium
AAACGATCCGCGATGTGTTCGCGGCTCCGGATCTCAAGAAGGCCGAAAAGCGGCTCGCCGACGCCGTCGAGCGGTATCGAAAGAACGCCCCCGAACTGGCGGCCGTGGATGGACGAGAACCTGCCGGAAGGCCTCAGCGTCGAATGGCACTGCCGTCTGTAACGCATGTTATAAGCGTAAGCTATACATGCA
The DNA here is from genome assembly GCA_964644395.1 of uncultured Hyphomonadaceae bacterium. Lineage (GTDB taxonomy): Bacteria > Pseudomonadota > Alphaproteobacteria > Caulobacterales > Hyphomonadaceae > JBGSUF01. Next base: position 193 of record CAZXWB010000331.1, read on the forward strand.
TGGCCTCCCGTTTCAGTTGCGATCTGGGTTTCTGCATCAAGGGGTAGCGATGGCGTCTTCGCTTGAGGACGCGCGGCTCGATCCGCCCCGGGCGATGGGCGACCTTTTTGCGGGCAATGCGTTTCAGGGCATCCCGGATGGACCCCTGCGGGTCTTGGCATGCACCGGTGGCCATCAGCAGCCAGGGCGACAGGACGCTCTGGCAGGCCCCGGTGAAGCTGATCTGCCGCGGCTTCTTGCGGTGGACCGCGGCGGCCGTGGCGATGACCTGTCGGATCAGGTTGTGGGCCAGCAGGATCACCCACAGCTCGCGCTGGATCATCTCCGGCGTCTTGCAGCGCAGGTGCTCCAGCCCCAGCGGCTGCTTGAGGTGGCGGATGTCCAGTTCCACGTTCCACCGGAAGCCGTACAGTGCGGCGATGGCCTGTGCCGAGTATTCGTCCGGGTCAGTCAGCGTGGTGATGATGGTCAAGGTCTCGACGCGGTTGTCCTCCTCGGTCATGTCGAACTTCAGTTCCCGCAACGTCATCGTCTCCGGGATTTGCTCGTAGATTTCGGGGGCCATCCAATCGGGCCTGGGCGGCCGGATCCAGGTGATCAGGTGATCGCAAAGCCCCAGACGCTTGCCTTTGCGGAAGTCGCTGCTGCGGCGCTTGTGCAGGCGGGTGCAGACATCCACGCCCTGCAACTGGAGCATCGCCAGGGTCATGAACGACCCGTAATAGCGGTCGAACACGGCCACATCGCCGGACTCCAGGCATCCCTGGATCTGACGCAGAAGAGCCGGTTCGCCGGTTCCTTGCCGGCATACGGCCCATAGGCCACGTCGTAGATGGCCCCCGTGGCCAGCGAGAGCACGACGCAGGCCCGGGCAATCGGCTGGCCCACGCCCTCGGCCTGGGTCTTCTGCTGGGGGAATGCTTCCTGATTGTCCGGGGTGTCGGGCATGCTGAACGTGAAACCGTCGATGAGTTTGGTCGAACGTCCCTGCCAGAGCCAGTCTTCCGGGGCGCTGGCTTCGAGCCGGCTGGCGATGTAACGGATCATGTCGCGAAGAACCCGCCAGTCGAGCTTGGCCCGTGCCCTGCAGTAGTCACCGGTATCACCGGAGGGGATCGGCCCACCGGCCTGGCGCTGATAGTTGGCGATGTCTTCCACGGCGGCGTTGCAGGCGGCCTGTTTGCCATCCCGCAGCACCTGGGCGAGAAACGCCCACAAGACGACCGGTGTGGAGAAGACGGCATCCGTGGCGAACAGGCCATTCCGTTGATCAAAGGCCTGCCGGATGTCGTCGGCCGAAAAGGCATCCGCGAAGGGCAGGCCCGCCTGGTTAAGGAAGGAGTCAAGAACGTCCGTGAAGCCGGACCGATTCGGCGCTACAGTGGTCATGTTAAAAGCCCTCCATGGCTTTTGTGGCAACGCAGGCCATGGAGGGCTCTTTGCTGGAATCATAGGCCTGACAACCGGACATGCCCGGGAAAAAGACGAAAACTGGCCATGTTCACCGCTATCCGTGTGTCACAGACCTGTCTTTATGGACGGCAGTGCCATTCGCCTCAGCGTCTTCGGCCTGCCCAAGACGCATCGCCGCTATCTGCGAACGAGCAACTGGCTGGAGAATCTCAACGGAAAGATCAAGAAACGTACTTCGGTCGTAGGCCTGTTCCCGAGCAGCGAGTCAATCCTGCGTCTGGTCTCAGCCGTGCTGCGTGAAACCGATGAACGCTGGCTCAGCGGAAGACGATACCTGAATATGAACCCCAAACCGAATGACTGACCCGCTAGGACATCCCCGCGAATTTACAGAAAGAATCTTGCGTAGCCGATGCTGACTGAACTCCTTGGATCAGGCCTGGAAGGTGGTCCACGTGGTCCACCCAATTCTCTATGAACTACATATAAGAGAAGGAGAAAAGTGAAAGAGCTAAGACACACATGCAAGCACAGGTCCCTCGTGCACTGGACCAAGTGGACCAACCGGACAGACTTAGCTTGTCCCCATGCGCTAGACCACTTCCGTGTTGGGATAGGGTGGAACCATTTGCATGGGTAACGTTTCGGCT
>CAZXWB010000332.1:0-2248 GCA_964644395.1 uncultured Hyphomonadaceae bacterium
CGCGCCTCGTTCAGGATACGCTCGGCCTCACCGCGCGCCTCCGGCACCTTCTGATTGGCAAAGCGCTGGGCGGTGTTGATATTGGCGGCCGCGTCCTGGGCGGCGTTCACCACGTCGAGGAAGTCGTTCAGGACCGGTCCCGGCACTTCGGCGGCCTGGATCTGGATCTCGAGGATATCGATGCCGACTTGGTAGAAATCGAGCAGGCGTTGGGTCTGGTCCTCGACCTCCTGCTGCACCTCGTCGCGCCGGTCGGTGATGATCGGCTCGAGCTCGGACTTGCCGACAACCTCGCGCATCACGCTTTCGGCGACCGCCTTGACCGAGGTCTCGGGGTCTTCGACGTTGATGACGAAGTTTTCCGGCTGGTCGGTCTTGATCTTCCAGAACACGGTGAACTTTACCGAGACGATGTTCTCGTCGCCGGTGAGCATCAGGCTCTCATCATTGTTCGTGCCGATGTCGATGCGCTTCTGCTCCTCCACCGGCAGCACCGAGTGGGTCTCGATCGGCACCGGCCAGTGGACATGGAAGCCCGGCTGCTTGTTGTCCTGGTGCTGGCCAAAGCGGAAGACGGCCGCCTGCTGGCCTTCGTCGACGATGACGATGCCGGTGGAGAACCAAGCCAGAAGCGCCACAAGGCCGATAACGATGAAGCCGAATGGGCCGAAGCCCCGCCCCCGGCCGCCGCCGCTGCCACCGCGTCCGCCGCGGCCGCCACGCAGCTTGAATCGTTCCTGCATGCGGCGCATCTGCTCTTCCAGGCCGCCGCGGCCTCCGCCGCCGCCACCGCCGCCATTGCCACTGCCTCCGGGCCTGTTCCAGGGCGAGTTGTTATTGCCGCCGCCGCCTCCGGCGCCCCATGGCCCCTTCTTTCCTGAGCCACTCTCGTCGTTCCAAGGCATGCTTCGTGCCGTCCTTTCCACGAATATCGATAAGAATTCGGTTTGAAAGCATATGTGCACCGTGGGGGCAGCGGTTCAAGCTCTGCGTTCGAAGAAACCCCCGGAACCGGCCCCGGGATGGAATTGCCCCCTTGCATCGCACCATGCGAAGCAGTCATTCTGCTCACATGAAAAGACAGGATCGACCGTGAGCGCCATCGAGCGCATCTGGCCCATGGACCGGCAGGGACGGCTCGTGAACCGCGCAAACACGGGGCCGTTGCCGGAGGACCTGCTCGAGCTCTGCCACGACATGACCGACCTCGCGCTCCAGCGTTTCGAGGACCGCCTGCACAGTGTCTATCTCACCGGAGATGCGGCCTGGGACTGGCCGGGGGCGGCGCGTTTCCGCATCGTGCTGCGCGACGATTCGCTGCGCCGTCCCGATCTCGATTTCGGCGGGCTGCAGGCGCTTCAGGTGCGCGCTGGACATGTGCTGAGCCATCCGGTGGAGGTGCGCGTACATGGCTGGTCGGAGGTGCGCGAGATGATCAGCGCGCCGACGCGGCTGCAGATGCGCCTGGCGACGAGCTCGCGCTGCATTGCCGGCCCGGATCTCACCCGTGAGATCATTCCGCCGGAGCCCGACCGGCTCGCCGCGCGGGCCCTGGTGGCAGACTACACGGTGCTGATCCAGCGGATCGCCTCCCAGGCTCCCCGGATCGTCAATGAAGCCCGCCTCAGGCGCCTGTCGCGCCAGGCCGCCCACCGCACGCTGGAGACCCTGTTCGCCCTGATCATGGATAAGGAAGGCGTCTACACCGAATGCCCGGAGGTCATGGCCGGATTTGCCGCCATGCACTGGCCCCAGCGTCGGCATTCCATCGCCACCTGCGAACGTGTCGCGCGCGACGGGGTGAACCTGTCGCTGGAGCTTTCCTCCTTCATCGACCATCACACCGAATGGGTGCGCGGCGAGGTCAGCCGGAAGATGACCCGGGTCGGCTGACGGTTTCTCCCATAAAATCAGACCTCTGTCTGCGCTCGGATAAGAGCGGCACGCTGACTCTCCGCCATGCAGGGTAAAAAATATTTGACATTCCAGTCCAATGGGTCGATAAGTACAATATCTTTTACAATCCGGTGGAGAACCGCAATGGGTTACCATGAACGCACAAGCTGGGCGGCGCTGCTGTCCTTTCCGGTCGGCACGGTCATCTACTGGTGGCTTGTGGAACGCCAGACTGCCGAGACCGGCTTCTGGGAAACCATGCCCACGCTTTCCACCATCATCCTGTCCATTGTCGCGACGATCGTGTTCACGGTCATCGCTGTGATTATCGCCACGATCGCCACGGGCGCTG
>CAZXWB010000333.1:0-2247 GCA_964644395.1 uncultured Hyphomonadaceae bacterium
CCGGCGACATGGGCTTCGGCGCGCGCAAAACCTACGACCTTGAGGTCTGGCTGCCGAGCCAGGACACCTATCGCGAGATTTCAAGCTGCTCCTATTGCGGGGGTTTCCAGGCGCGGCGCATGTCGGCGCGCTGGAAGGAAGCCGGCGGCAAGCCGCAATATGTCCACACGCTGAACGGTTCCGGCCTCGCCGTCGGCCGCACGCTGGTGGCGGTACTGGAGAATTACCAGAATGAGGATGGCTCGGTGACGGTGCCGGAGGCCCTGCGCGGATATATGGGTGGGCTGGAGGTGCTGCGATGACTTCTTCCTCCCCCGCTTGCGGGGGAGGTGTCACGGCGCGAAAGCGCTGTGACGGAGGGGGAAGCCACTCGGGCGTTTCTCTCCGCTGCTCCCCCCTCCGACCCCCAGCCTGTCGGCTGCGGCCCACCTCCCCCGCAAGCGGGGGAAGAGAAAGGTGCACCCCATGAAAATCCTGCTCACCAATGATGACGGCATCCATGCGCCGGGCCTGGCCGTGCTGGAGGACATTGCCCGCGAACTCTCCAGCGACATCTGGATCGTCGCGCCGGAGGTGGAGCAGTCGGGCCAGTCGCGCTCCATCACCCTGACCCAGCCGTTGCGCGTGCGCCCGGTGCGCGAGCAGGTGTTTGCGGTGTCGGGCACGCCGTCGGACTGTGTGCTGCTGGCGCTCCAGGACATCATGGATGCCCGGCCCGACATCGTGCTCTCGGGCGTCAATCGCGGCCAGAACATTGCCGAGGATACAAGCTTTTCCGGCACGGTCGCGGCGGCCATGTTCGCCATGCAGCTGGGCATTCCGGCCATGGCGCTCAGCCAGGCGCAGAATTTCCGCGAGCGCGGCTCGCTGCCCTGGGAGACCGCAAGAGCCTGGGGCGCGAAGGTGATCGGCCCGCTGATCGATGTCGGCTGGCCGGACGATGTGGTGATCAATGTGAACTTCCCCGACCGTGAGCCGGGCGAGGTGGCCGGGGTGCAGATGACGCGGCAGGGCTTTCGCGACGAGACCATCATCCACCATGACAAGCGCCAGGACCTGCGGGGGAATGACTATTACTGGATCGGTTATCGCGGTAAGCTGTCAAAGCCCGATGCGGGCACCGACCTGAAGGCGATCTATGAGGGATTTGTCAGCGTGAGCCCGCTGCATGTGGACCTGACCCATGATGACTTCCTGGCCGAGATGCGCCGGCGCCACGGCGATCCGCAAGACGGGTCCGGGACAAGCACGCCGGCAGCGCCCTTGCGGGATGAGCCCCATGGGTGAGGTGATCCATGACCCCTTCCGCCTGCCGCGTTTTGTCCTGGAGCTGCGCCGGGAGGGCGTGACCGATGAGGCCGTCCTGGCGGCGCTGGAGACGGTGCCGCGCGACCGGTTTGTCGAGGAGGATGCCCGCCACCTGGCCTATACCGACGTCGTCCTGCCGATCCCCTGCGGCCAGGTGATGCCGAAGGCGGTCTCGGTGGCCGGCATGGTGTCGGCGCTCAGGCTCGGCGCGGGCAAGGACAAGCGCGTGCTCGTGGTCGGGGCGGGGTCGGGCTACAGCATGGCGGTGATCGCCCAGCTGGCCGACTGGGTCTACGGAGTGGAGCGCTATCGCGGCCTCGTGGCCCATGCCGGCGCGGCGCTGGAGGCCGCGGGCGTGAGCAATGCGAAGCTGCGCCATGGTGACGGGCTGGAGGGCTGGGCCGATGCCGGGCCGTTTGACCGGATCCTGTTCACCTGCGCCCTGGAGGACGTGCCTTCGCCGCTCTTCTCGCAATTGACGCGCGACGGTTTCATCGTGGCGCCCATGGATACCGACGAGGGACAGTTCATGCGCGTCATGCGCGAGGAGGACCGCAAGGGCGAGCTCCTGGCGGTGACGCGCTTCCTGCCGCTGACGCCGGGTGTGGCCCAGGTGCTATAATTTCGAAATTCTGCGCGCGGCGGGGGTGTTTGCCAGCGCCAGCGTGCCCAGATATACCCCGCGCAATTCGATTCCACCCCTGAGTTTCTCCAGAGGACCAAAGACATGCTCGCTTACCGCATCGGCCTTGCCGGCCTTTCCAGCCTCGCGCTCGCCGCGCCCGTGCTCGCCCAGGAAGCCGCCGGACCGGCCGGTGCTGGCGGTGGCCCCAGCGGCACCACGATCCTGATCCAGAACCTGCTCATGTTCGTGCCGATCATACTGATCTTCTACTTCCTGCTGATCCGTCCACAGCAGAAGCGCGCCAAGGCGCACCG